>CAJPSJ010000199.1 GCA_905373295.1 uncultured Campylobacter sp.
TCGGCCTCGCGCACGTTGGGCGTGATGATCTCCGCGGCGGGAGCGAGTTCGTACTTTAGCGCATGCAGCGCGCTTTGTTTCATCAAAACTCCGCCGCTAGTAGCGACCATCACAGGATCTAAAACGACATTTTTCGCGCCGTGCTTGCTCAGGCTCTTTGCGATGGCCTCGGCAACCCCCTCATTGGAGATCATTCCGATTTTAACGGCATCCGGAAAGATATCGCTAAAAATCGCATCGAGCTGCGCCTCTACAAAATGCGGCGGAACGTCCAGCACGTCGAACACGCCGCGTGAATTTTGCGCCGTAAGCGCCGTAATAGCGCTCATAGCAAACATCTTATGCGCGCTGATCGTCTTGATATCTGCCTGGATGCCCGCACCGCCGCCACTATCAGAACCCGCGATAGTAAGAATTTTTCTCATAAAAAGCCTTTAAAATTTTAGCGCGATTATATCGAAATTCCGCTATAATTCCACTCGGTAGATTATTTTACGGGCTAAATTTAAGTTTTCTTTATGTAGTTTTTATTATAATCTACGTTCGTTTCGTAATAACTATTACAAATACAAAATTTTAATCCAATTAGAGGAAATTACATGAAAAAAGTCGCCAGTTTGATTTTCGCAGCGTTTTTAGTTTCGGGCTGTTCCTATTTCGAAAAGAAGGAAGATAAAGGCGCGAAGCAAGGCGGCGAGGCTCCTGCGCTGCCGGTAGGCGTATTTATCGCCAAATCCGCCGACGTGCCGATAATTTTGAAATTTAACGGACAGACCGTAAGCGAGCTTGAGATAATGCTAAAGCCGCAGGTTTCGGGCACTATCGAAAAGCAGCTTTTCGAGCCGGGTCATAGCGTCAAAAAGGGCGACGTGCTCTATGAGATCGACCGCTCGCGCTACCAAGCGGCGTTTGACAGCGCAAACGCTACGCTTCAAAGCGCCTCGGCGGACTACAAAAGAGCAAAAGCGCTAAAAGCCGACAACACGATCTCTCAAAAGGATTTCGACACCGCAAAAGCCGCATTTATGGTAGCCGAAGCAAATTTTAAAAGCGCCAAGATCGATCTTGATCACTCGCTCGTGACCGCGCCTTTTGACGGCATGGCTGGCGATACGCAAAAAGACGTAGGCGCATACGTAAACGTGGGCGAGGATCTGGTTAGGCTTTCTAAATTTGATCCGATCGACGTAGAATTCGGCATCGCGGACGTCGATAGGCTGGAACTTGATGCAAATTTAAAAAACGGGCAGTGGAAGCAGCTGGGTCGTCAGGTAAGCATAAATCTCGGCGGCAAGGACTACAACGGCACGCTAAGTTTTATCGATAGCGTCATCAATACAAATACCGCGTCCGTCAGCGCCAAAGCTCAAATTCCAAATCCAAATTTGGAAATTCGCCCTGGAATTTTTACTAAAGTAAGCGTCGATGGCTTTTATCAAAAAAACGGCTTTAAAATTCCGCAAGTTGCGCTCAAGCAAGATCTTAGCAACACCATAGTCTACGTCGTGCAAGACGGCAAGGTCGCTAAAAAGGTGGTCAAAATCGCAGCGCAAGATACCCGCACAGCGACGATCTCAAGCGGACTGCAAGACGGCGATCAGATCATTTTGGATAATTTTAAAAAGATCAACGTGGGCTCCAAGGTAACTCCCGTACCAGCAAGCACCGATCCTTACGTAGCGGGACAGCCGAACGAGCAACCATCTCAGAGCAATGCGGAAAGCGAGAAATAATGTTTTCTAAATTTTTCATCAACCGCCCCGTTTTTGCCTGCGTCGTTTCGATCATCATCGTAATCGCGGGTGTTTTGGCTCTTAAAAATTCCTCCGTCGAGGAGTATCCGCAACTCACGCCGCCGCAAATCGTCGTTAGCGCTACATATAGCGGCGCGGATGCACAGACGATAGCCGACGTCGTCGCAGCGCCTCTTGAAAACGCAATCAATGGCGTTGAAAATATGATCTATATGGAAAGCTCAGCAAGCTCCTCCGGCGATGTTCGTATCAACGTATATTTTCAAATCGGCACAAATCCAGCAGATGCGAAAGTCAATGTAAACAACCGCGTCACGCCAGCTCTTACGCTACTTCCCGATGAAGTGCGCCGCTACGGCGTAACCGTCACCGAGCGTAGCAGTACGATGCTCGAAGTGCTTGCATTTTACGATCCTAGCGAGCAGATGGATGTCGTAGAGATGCAAAACTATGTAGCTATCAACGTCGTAGATGAGCTAAAGCGCGTGCCGGGCGTCGGCGAAGCGCAGGCGCTGGGTACGAAAGACTATGCTATGAGGATCTGGGTTAAGCCTGAGCTACTTAAGAAATTTAACGTTACGACTGCCGAGATAATCGCTGCAATAAGTGAGCAAAACAGCCAATACGCCGCGGGTAAGATGGGCGAGCAGCCGATGAACTTAGGCAATCCCTACGTCTATGCAATCAAGCCTGAGGGTCGTTTAAAAACCGTCGAAGAGTTTGAAAATATCATCATACGCGCGCAAAAAGATGGGAATTTCTTGCGCGTAAAAGATGTCGCCGAGGTCAAACTTGGCGGCGCAAGCTACAATATCTCGGCGAAATTTAACGGTAAAGAGATGGTGCCTGTGCTTATCTTTATGCAAAGTGGCGCCAACGCCCTAGCCGTAGTTGAAGCGGTAAATAAGCGCATAGACGAGCTTAAACCAAATTTCCCAGGCGAGCTGACCTACGACGTCGCCTACGATACGACTAGCTTCGTAAAGGTCTCGATCGAAGAGGTCATTCATACTTTCATTGAAGCGTTAATTCTCGTCATCATCGTTATGTATATGTTCTTAGGCAATCTTAGAGCGACGATCATTCCGACGCTTGCTGCGCCCGTATCGATCTGCGGCGCGTTTATCGGAATTTATGCCTTCGGATTTTCAATAAATTTAATCACTCTTTTCGCGCTTATTTTAGCTATCGGCATCGTCGTGGACGACGCCATTATCGTGATCGAAAACGTAGAGAGAATTTTACACGAAGAGCCGGATCTTAGCGTCAAAGAGGCTACCACGAAGGCGATGGGCGAGATCGTAGCGCCCGTCATCTCCATCGTGCTCGTGCTCTCAGCGGTTTTCGTGCCGGTTGCGTTTATGGAGGGCTTTACTGGGGTTATGCAGAGGCAATTTGCATTAACGCTCGTAGCCTCGGTATGTTTTTCAGGCTTCGTAGCCCTTACACTAACACCCGCACTTTGCGCTCTAATCTTGCAAAAAAAGGAATCTGAGCCTTTTTTCTTTATAAGATGGTTTAATAATCTTTTTAGCATCTCAACTAAAATTTACGCCGCAGGCGTCGGCATGGTTCTTCGCCACGTACTAATCAGCCTCGTTTTTGTAGGCATCATCATCTATGCGATGGTGAAGCTTCTTGTGCTCACTCCTAGCGGCCTGGTGCCTAACGAAGACAAAGGCTCGATTATGGCAATGACTACGCTTCCATCGGCATCTACTCTGCCTAGGACGGAAGCCGATCAAAATTTCATCGCAAGTATCGCTAAAAAGCACACAAACGTAAAAGATATAACCCAAATCACGGGATACGATATGCTAGCCGGAGCGCTTAGAGAAAATGCGGGAGCTTTTTTTATGAAGCTAAAAGACTGGAAGGAGCGCCCCGGCGATGAAAATTCCAACTTCGCCATAGCTGCCGCGCTAAACGGGCAGCTCTACGGCGCGGATCGCAACTCGATGACTTACGTCGTCACGCCGCCTCCTATTATGGGGCTTTCGCTTACGGGCGGATTTGAGCTCTACGCGCAAAGTACGACGGGCAAGAGCTACGATGAAATTCGCGCCGATATGGATCGCGTAACCGCCAAAGCTAACCAACATCCCGCTTTAAAACTCGTGCGAACGACGCTGGATACCGATTTCCCGCAGTATAAGCTCTACGTCGATAAAGAGAAGGTAAAGATGCTAGGCGTTAAGATAGCCGACATTTTTACCGTGCTAAATTCTACCATCGGG
>CAJPSJ010000200.1 GCA_905373295.1 uncultured Campylobacter sp.
ACATCCTTTTAATCCCGAGCAAGTATGCTGCTGCATAGCGACATGGTTTATTGAAAATAAAATTTTGTTTCTTATGAAAGAATACGACGGCTGCGGTTTGGACGAACTTTTAAAGTTAAATTTTAAAGATTATCCTACCGAGCTATCGATTTACGGCGACGGAAAAGCAAAGAAATTCTTTGGCGCGAAGATCATCAAATCGGACAAATACCGCTTGATAAATAAAATTAGAGCGCTGAAAGATCAAAAGAGCTTAAGACTAGTCTACGAGGAATTAAACTCGATTGTATTTGATAGCTTGGTAGTTAGCGTGGATTTGGACTTGGCGTGCGAATGCCCGCAATGGTCGCCTAGCGATTATAGAGTTATGTTGAATGAAGCGACGGACGAAATCGTTTTCGCCTGTATAAACTGCGAGAAGAAATTTTATCCGCATACTCTTACCGAGTGCCAAATAGATTGTAATCTTGCTATTCCTAAACGCGGATATTTTATCAATTAACTATTTCAATCATTTCTTTTATAGCCAACTTTGGTATCCAAGAAAGACGCTGGTGGCAAGGACTCAAACTATTTAATCCAGTCTAAATTTAATCCGCTCCGGCGCATTAAATTTCACGATCGATTTGCGCTAAGGCGCCCGGGCATCGCCAAGCCCGAGCGCCGTTAAATTTCAAATTTAAAACTGCCCGAAAAGATCGTTCAGCGCCTCGCTAATGCTAGGATGCGTAAAAATTTGATTTTTGAAAAAATCCGCTTTCGCGCCCAGCGCCATGGCGATCGCCAGCTCATTAACGATCTCGTGCGCGTTTACGCAGTGAAGCGCCGCGCCTAAAATTTCGCCGCTAGTCGCGTCCACGACCGCTTTCATCATTCCCTCGTCGTGCGCTACGACCTTGGCGCCGGGCACCGCCGCCATCGAAAGCTTCAGCACCTTGATCTCACGCCCGCTCTCTCTTGCTTTGCGCTCGCTAAGGCCGATGCGGGCTAGCGGCGTGCGGGTAAACAGCACGCTTGCATGCGGCGCGCGGTTTTTCGTAGTGCGTGCGCCGTCTCCGAAAAGCGCGCTAAAAATTATCCTAAAATCGTCTAAGCTCGTGTAGGTAAACATCTCTCCGCCGCGCACGTCGCCTGCTGCGTAGATGTCGGCAGTCGAGCTTTGCAGATGCTCATTCGTGATGATATTGCCGTGCGCATCCGTCTGCACCCCCGCAGCGGCTAAATTTAGATCATTCGTATTCGCGCGACGACCGAGGGCGTATAAAAACGCATCCGCCGCGATCGTTTCGCTCTCGCCCGCGAGGTTAAATTTTAGCTCACTGTCATTTAAGCTCAAAAACTCGCAGCCCTCGATAATCTCTACGCCTTGGGCCTCTAGAGCGGATTTGACGCTGGCGGCCACGTCCTCATCCTCGTTTTTCATAAATTTCGATCGCATAAGCACGCTAACTTTCGAGCCGAATCCCGCAAACATCGAGGCAAACTCAAGCCCGATAAATCCGCCGCCGACGATTACTAGATGCTTCGGCAGGATCTTTAAATTTAAAATTTCTTCGCTACTATAAGCGATCTGCGAGTTTACCTCAAAGCTCGGTTCGACCTCCCTCGAGCCCGTATTTACGACGATCGTTTCTGCCGAAATTTCACGCGTTTGTCCGTCAGGGCTTAGCACGCGCACGGAATTCGCGCTCGTAAATGAGCCCTCGCCGTCGATTACATCGATATTCGGGTTACCCTTTAGCATGGCTAAATTTTTCGCCCTCAGCGCCTCTACGAGCTCGTCCTTTTTCTGCATGCTCAGCACGAAATACTCTCCGAGCACGCTGAAATTTACGAAGCCTGCTTCCTTGCTCGCCGTAACTAGCCGCTTGGTCGGGATGCAGCCTACGTTGATGCAGGTGCCGCCGTACATCTGCGGCGAGCGCTCGATGAGAGCGACCTTTTTGCCCAGTGCGGCGGATTTTGCGGCAAGGGTTTTGCCTGCTTTGCCAAAGCCTATTACGATGATATCATAATCCATTTTTAATCCTTTTGATCTGAAATTTCGCGAGATTATAAGAGGTTTTATTAAATTTAAAATCTGCGTGGCGCAAATTTAACGGCAAAATTCTAACTGCGGCGCAGAATTTAATACGGAAAATAAAAATTTCAGCTCTAATCATTTCAAAAATTCTGCATCGATAGAATTAAAATTTTAAGCGCGGAATATGCGGCACTTTATAGCGCTTGGTAACGGATAGAATCCAAGCTACAAAATCAAAGTCCCAAACCGCTCATAAAATTTAAAGGTGCAAAAAGCGCGGAATTTACGCCGTAAAATTCTGCTATTAGCGCTTTTTTACGCCTAGCAAAAACATATCGATGCGGTCCTTGATTAGCTCGCTCGCTTTGAAATTTAGCTTTTCGTCGAAAAATAGCAGCCTGCTAAAATGCGGCTCTCTAAGCAAAAAGCAAAAATATAGCGCTAGGCTTTTTGCCGTGCGCCCGGGCGCAAACTCGTTCGCATGCGCCGCCAAATACTCATCCAGCGCATTCGGCGAACCTAGCACGCCGCTTTTTAAAAAGATTTTTGGGCTCTCGCTAAGCGCGCCGTTAAAGCCACTGAAAAGTATCAGCCGGTAGAATTTTATCGCCTCCGGAGCGAAAAGAAACTCCAGATAAATCCCTGCAAACTCCTGCAGATACTCACGCAATTTTAGGTCTTTATTGATTCGCATGCGCTCGTTCATTCGCCCGTCAAGCTTTTTACTTTGCAGTTCGATGATGCGCAAAAATAGGCTTTCTTTGTTATCAAAATACTTATAAACCGACGATAGCGAGCCGCCGCTAAGCTCGATGATATCGCTTAAGCTCGTAGCCTCGTAACCTTTGGCTAAAAACAGCTCCAGCGCCGCGTCTAAAATGAGCTTGCAGCGAATTTCGGATTTTTTATATTTAGGCGATTCGGGCATTTCGCCTCCTTTGAAATACTAAAATTTTTTGTAAGTGTATAAAAAATATACTTAATTAAGCAACATTATTGGGCTAAAATTCTAAAAGCTTAGCAAAAAAATAATTTTGCGCGGCTTTTGCGAGCGAAGCGAAATTTTATATCGCGCACGCGCAAGCGAGCGGAATTTTATCGCGCACCAGCTGCGGTAAAGCGGAATCTATCTTCGTAAACGAAGCGTTTAATGCCTATTTTAGGCAAATTTAGCAATAATTACCTAAAACGCTAAAAGGCATCTTTGTATGAAAAAAGTCTCGATCGGCGAAGCAGCCGAAATTTTAGGAATTTCAAAAGAAGCCGTCTATAACCGCATCCGCAGAAATTCCTTGCGCGCCGAGGAAAGCGGCGGCGTACGCTACGTGCTTTTAGATGATGAAATGCAACAAAGCGAGCCCGCTTCGCAAAGCTCTGCGAAAAGCTCGCGCACTGGCGGCGGGGCTGGCACTCAAAGCTTCATCGACTATCTCATCAAAGAAATCTCCGAGCTAAAAGGTAAAATCGAAGCGCTGCAAAGCGATAAGGACAGGCTTCACAAAGAAAAAGAGGAAATTTTAATCGCCTCGAAAGATGAAATCAAGCTGATGTATAAAGAGCGCGATGAGAAGCTCAGGTATTTTTTGTCGTTTTTCGACAAACCGCTGCTTTCGAGCAAAAGCCGCGAAGCCAAACCCTACGATGTCGAAATCAAAGAAAAAACCTTCGATCGCAGCGAATGGACGAGCCTTGCAAAATTCGTAAAATCGCTCAAACGCAAAAAGCGCCTCAAAGCGCAAAGCCTAATCATCGAAAACATCGGCAAGAGCGAGTTTATCCGCGTCGAGGGAAATGAACTTTTGATAAATCAAAGCCTAGATATAAAATCACTGAAAGGATCTAAATGAAACTACGCAAAATCGCTAGCTATGCGCTGCTAAGCGGCTTCGGGCTCGTTATGGCGCTTTTGCACCGCGATGGCCAGGAAG
>CAJPSJ010000201.1 GCA_905373295.1 uncultured Campylobacter sp.
TTTTTAGAGGGGGCATTTTGAGCGGATTGTAAGTGGTGAAATAAATTTAGCTCAGATTTTTATTATTTCAAATTTTACTCAGAATCCCTTTACTATGATTTTTTCACCACTTACAATCCGCTCAAAATGCCCCCTCTAAAAAAGGTTAAATTTTGCAGTCAAGAATTTATTCTGCGCAAAGAGTAAATTTTTACTACTTAAAATTACAAATGCAACCCCCCCCCTCTGTCAAAAACCGATCAGTGATTTTCATATTGCAAACTGATCTATTTTTATGTATAATCGCAAACTTTATGAATTTTAAAGGATCTATATATGAAAAAATCCATCTGCTCCTCTATGCTTAGCCTCGCAGCGGTGCTCGCACTAGCGCCCGCACAAGCGCTTTGCAATGCAGATTCTAATCCGCCGCTTATCCATACCCATAATAACCTCTATTCGGCTGGATTTAGCGGCAATACTAGCGGCAGCGGTAGCACCAGCCCAAATGGCAATATTACGACAATTACGGGCGTTGCAAGCGGCGGAACGGATTACTCCGGCAGCGTGATTTACGGCGGAGGAAGCGGCGATGGAATTGCGGGCTTTACCGAGTTAAATTATGCCTCCAACAATAGACTTACGATTAGAGGCGCAAACGCTTACGTGGGTATCGCAATAGGTGCCGAGGCCAAGGGGGTATCAGATAATTACGTGAGCTTGGAAAACGGCTCTAAGGTAAATTTGGTCGTGGGCGGGCAAGGCATAGCGGCATCTAAAACGGGCAACGAAGGTGAAGCGACGCGAAATCAGGTTTTTGTAAAATACGGCGCCGAAGTTACGGGAAATGCCGATAACTTCGGCGGTAGCTCAAATAGACATTATAATATCATCGGCGGCAGAAGCGGAGCGGATAAAAAAGCCTCCTCTAATGCCGTAACGATCGACGGAGGCACTATCGGTAACGGCTCCGTTACAAACGTAATCGTAGGCGGCATAGTAAGCGGTAACGGTGATGCCATATCGAATAGAATAACTATCAAAGGCGGCACGTTTAGAGGGAGCTTCGATATATTCGGCGCCCAATCCTCCACGGGAAAAAGCAGCTACAATAGCGTCAATATAACGGTGCCTTATTATGGCAGCACAAATACTATCACTCTAAATGGAAGCGGTAGAATTTGGGGCGCAGCGGGCGGAAGCGGAAACTCTAGCGCAAACTCCGTATCCATAAGCGCAAAGCTAAAAGCGCAAAATTACCAAGTAGTAGGCGGCCAAGCAAATAGCGCTAGCGTAATGAGCGCAAATCGCGTAGAGATCAATAACGACGATGCAATCGTAGGCAGCGTCACAGGCTCTTTGGGCGGCGCCTCGAGCTCGCGAAGCGTAGTTGATCTTTACAAAGGTACCGTAAAAGGTGATGTCGCGGCAGCAAGCGGCATCGTAGGCGAATCGGATGGCGATAGAGTTACTCTAGGAGCGTTCGATTCTAATAAAGGCGTGCACGTAGGCGGCAATGTCTATGGCGCACGTGCAGGAAGCGTCAAAAATGCGGTCGTTTATATCAATAAAGAAAGAACAACGATAGCAGGAGACGTCTATGCAGGCTACGCCACAAGCGGCAGTGTCGAGAATAGCAACGTAAATTTTAGAGGCGGCACTATAAGCGGTACAATCTACGGCAGCAATAAGCCTACGGATAAAACTAATACCTTACATATAGAAAATTGGGTCGGCGGCGGCATTAAAAAAGCTAAAGACATTAAAAATTTCGGCTCTATAAATTTCAATGATTTATACTCCACGATCGAAGCGGATGCGCCGCTTACTCTAACCACTAATGGCAATACGAATTTAAACGGTACAAAGATAGAGGGTATAAAATCAGATCTTGGCGAAGGAAAGTACTATCTGATACATAATTCAGGCGGTGGCACGATCACCAGAGCCGCACAAACCGTGCAAGATAATCAAATTTATACGATTACCGACAAAGACCACTATCAAATCACCGGCACTACGATCGAGGTCGAAAACAGCAAGAATTTAATCATGCAAAAGGGCACTCTAACTCGCTCTTGGATAGATCCCAACTTCGATCAAAGTGAGCTAATGCAAAATCAAAATTCCAACAAGGCTGCGGGCGCTACTGAGCTATTCGGCAATAAAGGAAACACCGTAATAGTAAAAGAGAATGCAGGCAATCTAGGCGGCAAAAACATAAGCTCAGGTAGAGACGACGCTACCGATGGAAGCAATAGCGTCCACGACAACCACACCAAGATCAATGGCGGAAGCAACATAGGCGAGATCGATGGAGGATATTCAAATTCCGCTACCTCGCAAGAAATTTATAATAACCACGTAACTTTCGAAGCAAGCGGAATAGACGTGGGGTACGTAAATGCGGGCATCACTCATAGCAGTAGCGGAGGCGGGAACGTCCACGATAATAGCGTAACTACGAATGCTACGATAATCCACAATAGCATTTACGGCGGCAATACTAGCAACGGGGAAGCTAAATCCAATATCGTAACGATAAACAACGGCAGCGTAGGAGCAATGGCGGTAGGCGGCAAGGGAAACAGCGCGATTTCCAACACCATAACTCTTAACTCGGTAAACGTAGGCGGAAGCGTATATGGTGGAAAGGCTAGCGGCGCTGCTTCCTCCAACACTGTAAATTTAAACGGCAACACGCAAGTTGCTGGCAACGTCTACGCAGCGGAAGCCGCTAGCGGTAGCAACAACGTAGTAAATTTCAGAAGCGGCAGCGTAGCGGGCACGTTATACGGAGTATCTAGCGCAAACGCTAGCAATTCGGGCAATAGCCTAAATATCCTATCTTCAAACTCAGGCAATGGCCTAAATGCAGGGAATTTTGCAAATTTCAATAAATTGGAATTTAACTTAGCCTCCCTTAGCGAGATTGAAAATGATGCTTCATCAAGTACCAAAAGAGCTTTAAGCTTGACAGGTCCCGGCAATACCGATCTAAGCGGTACCGATATATTCGTAAACTCCGCAAGCGAATTTAACGCTTTAAACAATGCAAGCTATCCAGATGGCGACAATAAGAAATATACCCTTGCCTATAAAAGCGGAGGCGGTAAATTTACCGGATATGATCCACGCTTTAAAGACAAGGGCTACGTAACTCAAATAAATAAAAACTATGTCATAAAAGATGCTAATACCTTTAGCAGAAACATAGGCGGTATGCATATAAGCGAGGATGAGAAGGAACTTTATATCCAAAAGCTTATTAAGACTAACGAGAGCATAAATGGAGACTTTGATGCGGATGAGCTGCAGAAGTATCTTGGTGCCGGCGGTCTTAACGGAAATAACATAGATATAGGTAAAGCGGGGGAGGATAAGAATTTTAACGCTAGAAATATCAACGCAGCAGGCGCAAACAATACGTTAAATTTTATCAGCGGTCATAATGTAGGCGTAATAAGCGCAAGCGGCAGCAGCAACACCCTTAACATAGGAGCTAGCAATAGCTCTCCTGCGGTAGTAAATTCCTTAAGCGCTAAAAATATTAGCGGTTTTGACAGGTTAAATTTCTTCCTTCCTAACTCTATTAGGGCATCAGATAACGTACTTACCCTAAGCGATCCTACCGCCAACACAGATCTAAGCAATGTCGGCAATATTACGGCTTATATCAGCGGAGTAAGCGGTCCGTTAAGTCCAAGCAGCGAGATTCATCTAATCAATAAGCAAGGAAGCGGTAGCCTTATAACTCCTAACGCAGCTAATATGCACGCAACGCTAAATGTAGGGGTAAGCCTAAGCTATAACCCTAAAATTTATCAAAGCGGCAATTATCTAAATTTAGGATTTGATGCTTCCTCGGCTCCTAGCGCGCGCTTAAATTCTAATACCAAATCCTTCGCAGAAACCCGTGCTGCAAGCTTAGCTAGCCTAAAGAGCGG
>CAJPSJ010000202.1 GCA_905373295.1 uncultured Campylobacter sp.
TTACATTTGAAATCAGAATAAGATTAAGGCATTAAGAGGCATATTTTATTGTGATTCAAAAGCTAATTGCAATAAATACTGAACTCTATCTGCCCAAAATTTATGTCAAATATTTTAACATCTACGATAGGGCTAAAAAATATACACAAAATGCACAATATGTATTTTCCCATGCGATTAAGAACTTTTTTAGTTTTCAAATGTAACTCCTTATTGTTTTACCTTATTATAGCACAAAACCAAATAGATTTCAAGTTATATTGGTTTAAGGGTTAACTTCCTTTTATTTTGGTAAAAATTGTACTATAATGCAGATCAAAGAATAAGGTTTCCCGCTGGGATTTAAAATTATTGTTTTAAAGGTTGTGACCTTATTCTTTTTGCTTTACAACCTCCAAAACCCCTACTCCGTAGTTCATACACCCACTTCCAGCGCCCGTGCCAAGGATCAAATTTATTAGTTCTGCATTAGCTACAATTTTCCATCTTGCTTGCCACGCATATACTGGCTCGCGATTGTTGCCATAATAGAATTTCACAGACTCACCCAGCTTTTGCCACAATAAATTTAATTCCATTTCGCCATCATATTTTTGCCCCATAATAGTTTCAAATCGCTGTAAAATATTCGTCTTCATCATCTCTAAATGCCTGCTATCTTGCGGCTGCAAATAAACCTTATGCCCCAAAAGCCCGCTTACTGCGCACGCCACGTAGCCTTGCACAATAGATTCGTTCTCGCAAATTTTATGATTTTTCGCTTCGACGGTAGTTTGCGTAAATAGAATTTCACCCAAGCTTAGCCCGTCTTTTAGCACTGCTAGCGCGATTTTACGTTCAAACTCCGGTTCGCATGAAGCAAATCGCACGCGCAAGTCCTCTCCTCGCAAGATAAAATCAAACACCGTGCGTTTAAAAATTTTACCGCTTGATTCGTGCCTATATCCTACGTGCTCTGAAGCCGGCAAGTAGCGATAAAGAAAGCCCTGAATCAGCTTCGAGAGAGATTTTGTGATTTTTAGATTTTTAGTTGGTAATTTTGCGTTGATTATTAGCATTTACGCTCCTTTGCGCGGTAAAATTCTGCCCAAGATTCGTGCAACCTTGGGCAAATTAGTTCTAAGTGAAATTAAAATCCTATCTCTTTGATATCGGCAAACTGCAAAAACGCGCGATAAATTTGTCCGATATTTGCGATACGATTTGCGCGTATCGCAGTATCCTGGACGTTTATCATTACGTTATCGAAAAAATCATCAATCACGCCTTTAAGCCCAAATAGTGAGCGCAGATACCCACTCACGTCGTTTTCGTTGAGCTTAATCGCCCTGAACGCCGCATTTAGCGCGCGCTCAGCATCGTGTTCGAATAGGTTTTCGTCCACCGCGCCTATTTTTTCGTCCTTGATGATATTGGCTAGGCGCTTAAAAGTCGCGAAATTTTCCCCGAAATCCGTCGCTGCTGCGATCTCGCCCAGAGCTTTTATGGCCTTGCTTAGTCGTAATAGATCGTTTTCGCCGCTTGTGATGCACGCCTTGATCACGGACGGATTTATCTTGTCAAAAATTCCATATAATCTATCTTTCATAAAATCCAGCAGCTTAGAAATGTCAAATTTCTTATAATTTGGCGCCAGCTTTTGCGCCAGCGTATTCGCATCAAAGCTCAATCTTTGATTTAGTAAAATTTTAATTAGCCCCGTAGCTGCGCGGCGAAGCGCATACGGATCTTTATTGCCGCTTGGAACTTTATTGATACTAAAAAGCCCCAGGAGCGTTTCAAATTTCATCGCCACAGCGATTACGCTACTAAATACACCGCTTGGCAGCTCGCTATCCTCGCCGCTAGGCAGATATTGCTCGCGTATCGCGCGGCATACATGATCTGCTAGTCCAGCATGTGCGGCATAGTAACTACCCATAATGCCTTGAAGCTCGCTAAATTCGCCAACCATCGTGCTGCTAAGGTCTGCTTTACTAAACATTACGGCATTTTCTATGTCCTGCGCAAAATCCTTTTTGCCGATATCCGCCTCAATCTGCGTAGCATAATCTACGCTCAGTGCCTTTGCTACCGCTAGCTCGCGCACTTGCTTATCATAAACCGAGCCAAGGGCTTGCATATAGGATATTTGTTTAAGTTTTTCAGGGCTAAATTCCGCTTGCAAATCGCTCTTCCAAAAAAACATAGCATCGCTTAGGCGCGCGCGTAAAACTTTTTCATTGCCGCGTACTACAAGCTCGTCATCATCGGTGATCGCATTACTAACGACAATAAAGTGATTGCTTAAGTTTTTACCCTCGAAAACGGGAAAATAGCGCTGATTCTCCTTCATCGAAGTGATAATGACCTCTTTTGGCACGCTTAAAAAATCTCGTTCAAATCTGCCTAGCAGCGCCGTCGGATACTCGGTGATCGCCGTTACTTCATCCAGCAATGCAGGATCGAGCTCGATCTTAAAGCCATGCTTTTTCTCGAGATTTGCAAACTCGCTTAGAATTTTATCCTTTCTTTTTTGCTCGCTTAAAATTACGCCGTTACGCTCCAGCAGTGCGAAATAATCCGCAGCGTCTTTAAATTTAATCGCTTCATAGCCAAATTTTCGGTGCGGAAAAAATGCAGCCGCGCTTCGCACGCCATAAATTTCAAAATCTACGTTTTGACCGCCCAAAACGCAGGCTATGTTTCTTATCGGACGGATAAACTCAAACTCGCCGCTACCCCAGCGCATCGCGCGCCCAAAATTTAGCGATCGTAAAAACTCCTCTATCATTTCGCCCAAAATTTCACGACTATCGCGCCCCTTTTGCACCGCAGCGTGGTAGAGTACCTCTTTGCCGCCCACCTGCCGAAATTCCAGCTCGCTTTCGCTTATGCCGCATTTTTTAGCAAAACTTAGCGCTGCAGGGCTCCATGCGCCGTCTTTGAGCGCGACGGATTTTGGCGCGCCCGTGCTTACGATCTGCGCATCATCGCCACGTTGTGGAAAATCCTCGTGAAATAGCACGAATCTACGCGGGCTAAATTCAAAGCGAAAGTCGCTATTTATGCGGTTAGCCTCAAGCACCGCGCGCCATTTTGGCGCGATATTCGCACGCTCTTTTAAAAACGGGATCGCAGGCAGCTCCTCGACCCCAATCTCAATGAGTAGTTCCATCTTTATCCTTTTTTCGTTGATTTCGTTTTTCGTTTTTCTCCATCATTTCGCGGTTAAATCCTACGATCATAAATATCATAAAAAGCACGAAAAGTACGGTTATAACGGCGTGTATCATTCTACTATAAATTCCTTTTGCCCTTTATAAATCGTAAAATAGGCGTTTTTAAATTCTAAATTTTTGCCGTTTTGTATAGGAGCACTTTTGCGAAAAATTCTAAACTCGCCCGCGCTTTTTATATCAATTATGCCGTCTTCAACGTCGCCTTTGATCGTGCTTATCACATCTCCTGCGCGCAGCTGCCGCACCGATGCGCTAGGCAAAACGTATGGCGCGATAGAGCCTACGTTGCCGCTTCTAGCTACGATCTCATAATCGTCTATCTCAAAGCTTTGTTTGTAAAATTTCGTCTTTTTTACTAGCAAATCGAGTTTATCGCCTAACTGCAGCCCGCTGCCGCCATAGACAAAAACTCCGCTTCCATCTTGGGAGACCGCAAAGCCGTGGCGGTTTGCAAAGCTCACGACTACGCCTTTTATCAGCACAGGCTCGCTTATAATGCGCCCGTAAAGCTCCTCTATCGTGACGGTTTTTGCGGAGCTAGCGGTATTTCTAGCTAAAAATTCTTGCTTTTTCGGCATAGATTTTAAAGCGCCTTCGTTCGTCAGAATGAAGCTAATCGGAAAATGATCGGAAGCGGTAGAGGATTTAGCAACAGCGAAGCTGTCCTTTTTATATCCCGGCTCGC
>CAJPSJ010000203.1 GCA_905373295.1 uncultured Campylobacter sp.
GAAAAGATGGGCATCGCGCATCTAAAAAACGCGCCATACACAAAGGTCAGCGGCGGCGAGCGACAGCTGGCCTATATCGCACGCACGCTGGTTCAGGGCGCGAAAGTGATCTTTATGGACGAGCCTACCAACGGGCTGGATTTTGGCAATCAAATTAGGCTGCTCGAGATAATAAAGGCGCTGGGAGATGAGGGCTACACCTTCGTGCAAACGACGCACTACCCGCGCCACGCGAAGTTCGTTTCAAATTTGACGCTGTTTATAAAAGACGGAGAAATTTTAGCCTTTGGGCGCAGCGAGCAGCTCATAAATGCCGAAAATATCGATAAAATATACGGCATAAACTACGAAAGATACGAGGATAGATTATGATTTTACCTTCAAACTACGACGAGATCGACTTTGACGCGCTTTATAGAGCGCAAAAGGCAAAAAGCTCATTTGGCAAAAAATTTGCCGCAGACTGGGACAAAAAGGCGCCAAGCTTCAACGAGGGCGTGATGAAAAGCGCCTATGCGCAAGAATTTATAGATAAGGTTGATTTTACGGGCGTTTCTACGTTGCTTGACTTTGCGTGCGGAGCGGGCGCGCTAAGCGTGCTGGCAGCCAAAAAAGTAGATCAAATTTACGGCTACGACTTTTCGCCGAGGATGCTAGAGTTTGCCTGCGAAAATGCTCAAATTTACGGCGCGAAAAATGTTAAATTTGCACAAAAAGCCTTCGAGGACGACTGGTCGGACGTGCCTGAGTGCGACGTGGTTTTGGCCTCGCGCTGTCTTGAGGTGGACGATCTAAAAGCTGCGCTTAGCAAGCTTCTTTCGAAGACCAAAAAATCGCTTTACATCACGTTTAAGGTGGGCGGCAGCTTCGTAGATGAGGACGTTTTGGGCGCGATAGGGCGTAAGGTTGAGCAAAAGCCCGACTTCGTCTATCTTTTAAACATCCTGTTTCAAATGGGCTATTTGCCTAGCCTTGACTACATAAAAGCTAGGTGTCATGCAGGTCCTGCTTCGAGTGCCGAGGAACTCATCCAAAAGACGCGCTGGGGGCTTGGCGGCGAGCTAAGCGAAGCTGAGGAGGCGCGGCTGGCGGAGTATTTTAATAGCGGCAAATACAAACCGAGGCAAGAATTTATGCACTGGGCGTTTGTACGGGTGGATAAGGCAAATAGAGCCTAAATTTAAAGCATCTATCTAAACTTGCTCATAAATTTGAGCAAGTTTAGTACTCGCTATGCTCCTGCCACCTTCGCTCCTCAAGGTCGATGTGATACAAAAAGATCCTGATGATCTCTTCGTCGATTTTTGGGTCTTTGTTTAGCTCACGAAGCGCCTTTCGCTGCTCATTTAGGATCTCAAAATAGGTCTGCCTGACCTCGTCGCTGATCTCGAAATTTTCATTTGAAAGCTCAAAATTCCAAACTTCCTTGAGTTTCTGAAACAAGAAATTCTCCTCATCGCAAAATTTCTCGCTTTGAAATTTAAGCGAAGCCTCGGCGATCGCCTTTTTTATCTTGATCTTTGCAAGCTCGTTTGGCATGTGGTCGTTAAAGTCTGGAAATTTGACACTTTTTATAAGTAGCGGCAGAGTTAGTCCCTGAACTACGAGCGTTAGCAAGATAACGACAAAGGTGATAAACAAGATGAGATCTCTATGCGGAAACGGCTCGCTACCAGCCATGGCGGGGATAGAGAGTGCCGTAGCTAGCGAGACTACGCCCCTCATGCCCGCCCAACCGACGATAAACGGCGTCGCTTTGCCTGGATTGCGATCATCCGTCACGCTGATAAAGCGCTTCATAAATATCGTGATATAAATGGCTCCGTATGATGCCATGAGGCGAACGACGATGAGCACGGCAGTCACCAAAACGCCGTAAGATATTGCCTCAAGCAGCGAGACACCGCTACGCTTTAGCCCTGCTAAAATTTCAGGCAGATCAAGGCCGATCATGGTAAAGGCAAGGCCGTTTAGCAAGAAAATAAGGTTGTACCAAACGGGGAAAGCGTGGATCCTTGTTGAAGCGGTGAGAATTTCGTTTCGTTTTGCCGAGAGGTAAAGTCCGCCGCAAACTACCGCCAAAACGCCGCTCGCGCCAAGCTCCTCAGCCAAAATATACATAACATAAGGCGTCGTGATCGTCATGATCGTATCGCTGTTCTCATCGGTTGGCAAGATCCTATGCAAAAAGTAGGCTACTAATGCCACCACAAGACCGACCAAAACACCGCCAGCCACCATCCAGACAAAGCTCGCAGCCGCCTTGTACCAGATAAACTGCCCAGTCGTCACGGCCACTGCGGCAAAGCGAAAGATGATGAGCGATGATGCGTCGTTTAAAAGGCTCTCACCTTCTAAAATAGCGCTGATCCTGCGCGGTGCTTTGACAAATTTAAGGATCGCAGCCGTACTCACCGCATCTGGTGGTGAGACGATGGCGCCAAGCATGAAGCCAAGGGCGAGCGAGAAGCCAGGGATCACTAAATTTGCTATCACGGCAACAGCTGCTGCGCTGATAAAAACGACGATAAATGCAAAACTTCCAATCACTCGGCGCCATTTATAGAGCTCTTTTATCGAGTTTGCCCATGCGGCCTCGTAAAGAAGCGGCGGTAAAAATATGATGAAAATAAGCTCTGGATCGATCCTGATGGTGGGTAAATTTGGCACAAAACTAATGGCAAGACCGCCCAAAACTAAAAGCACCGGATAGGCTACTTTTAGGCTGTTTGAGATCATCACTAAAGCGATAATGATAGCTAGCAAAGCCAAAAATAGCAGTAAGTGTTCAATCATCTTTTTCCTTTAAATTTCTTTTTTGTTGATGCCTAGGCTATCTTTTATGCCAAAGCTATCGATCAGGCATCTTTTGACCAAATTTGCGATAGATTTTCTTGAAATTTGGTCATTTTCGTTTTTAAATTTCTCCCTTTTTTGCCCAGCTCGTAACCTTGCAGTCTATCTCGTTGGCACAACTAAACCACTGCGGACGTATCAGCGTGTAGTCAAGAGCTTAGTTTTCTATGATCTTGGCTGAGTCTATGTAGGAGCTTAGAGCGCGCCTATAACGTAGCCATCAAGGCTTCCGCTAGCGCCTAAGAGTAAAATTTTCATACCTATCCTCAACACTAAGTAAAATTTAATAGATTTAAAAAATGGCGGGGAGCGATTCTAACTCTCGGTGAGTTGCCCCGCACACGCATTTCGGGCGTGCTCCTTAAACCGCTCGGACATCTACCTAGGTTTGGGGCGAAATTATATCTTGACTTGCTTAATGTTAGCTTTTATAGCTTTAGTCCCAAGATAACGGCATATTTGTACTCATTATCCATCGGGCAATGCTAGGCGGCTCGCCCCATTTTTCAAAGCCAAATTTCAAAAACAGCTCAAGACTTGCTCTGCTTTGGCAAAAAAATTGCCGAGCATTGGGACAAAAAGGTGCCCAGTTTCAACGATGGCTTGTTAAAACTAGCTACGCAAATGAATTTATAATCAAGGTTGATTTTAGTAAGTTACAAATACAAACCGAGGCAAGAGTTTATGTACTGGGCATTCGTGCGGGTGGACGTTTAGCGCAACGCTCCGCTCTCACAATGCTGGAATTACATATTCGAGCCGGCTTATCATCTTGAAAATAACCAACCGTATCTGCTCTGGCGATCGCTCGTGGTATATAGAAGGCAAGTTACGTATAATATTAAATTTATCGCGTAAAAATATGAGTTAAATTTTTGTAGCTTATCGCATAAAATAAAAATTGAAAATTTTTATACGCTGCGCTTTGAAATTTTAAAGCATAAATCGAATTAAGGGCTGCGGTCTTAGAATTTTATTCTCTTCTAAATTTAAAAGGGGCGAGAAATCTCCCGCCCCTGAAATTTTAAGTATAGGAT
>CAJPSJ010000204.1 GCA_905373295.1 uncultured Campylobacter sp.
TTCGGCACGGTCTCGCTGCGAGATTTTTGACGCAAAAGCTCCGCGGCGGCGCAAGATCCGCGATGAAATTTTTGCATCGGAGTTTTAAATTTACAAGCTACTCGCAGACTGGCTGCCTTTTTAAATTTGCGACCTGTTTGCAGAGGAACCGCCATTTTAAATTTATAATTCATTTGCGAGCCGTTCGCGCTTTGAAATTTACGGCGCAGACAAAGCGGGCTCGCTTCGGCGCGGAGCTCGCGCAGTATCCATCTAAAAAATCCGCACCGTATCCCGCCGCGCGACGTCAAATTTAAAATTCCACTGCCGCTTGAAATTTCGCAATCTCTTAAAATTTCACCGACATTTAAAATTTTACTATCGCTCCAAATTTTGCCGCTGCTAAAAATTCCGCTGTCGCTTGGAATCTTACCGACATTAAGAGCCAAGCCGCTCAAAATTTCGCCGCCATTTAAAATTTCATCGCCCCGCAAAACCCTTTCGCCGTTTAAAATTTTATCGTGCGGGCGCGCAGGTTTTCGCCTACCCCGCATAAAATTCGGATCAAAAATCCTCACGGCTCGCGCAAAATTTCGATCAAAAGCCCTCATCGCCCGCCTCGCTTCTAAATTTTTGTACCTCGTTTATGAAGGCCTGCTGCACGCTAAGCCGCCGCCCGTGCTGCACGCAGACTTCATCGGGGCTGCCTAGCGCTAGGATTTTGCCGCGATCTTGGATCAAAAACCGATCGCAATACTCCGCCTCCTCCATAAAATGCGTCGTCACGACCACGCTCACGCCGGTGCGCGCCAGCGCATTTATGCGGTTCCAAAAGAGCCTGCGCGAGAGCGGATCGGCGCCGCTGGTGGCCTCGTCGAGAAACAAAATCTCGGGGCGGTGGATGAGCGCGCACGCCATGCTGAGGTTGCGCCCCGCGCCGAACGGCAGGTTTTGCCACGTCTCGTTTCGCAGCCGCTGCAAGCCAAACTCGCTCAAAAGCTCCTCTATGCGCCGCTTCAGCGCTACTCCACCGATGCCGTAGCTGCGGCCGAAATACTCTAAATTTTGATAGCAGCTTAGCTTTTTGTAAAGCGAAAATTTCTGCGAAACGTAGCCTATGCGCGATCTGATCGATGATTTGGCGTAGCGCAGATCCTCGCCCATGACCGAGATCTCGCCTCCGCTCATCCCCAAAAGCGCGCAGATCATGCGAAAGGTCGTCGTCTTGCCCGCGCCATTTGGACCCAGAAGGCCGAAAATCTCGCCCTTTTTGACCTCGAAACTCGTATTTTCCACGGCGGTGAATGAGCCGAATTTTTTACTCACGTCGCGCACTTTGATGACGGTTTGAGCCGCATCGAAGCTCCTTTTTTCGTAGCCGAAGTTTGCCGCGCCGATTTCAGCTTTGTTTAAAAAAATATACGCATCCTCTAGGCTCGCCTCTCGCGGGCTGAGTTTAAATTTAGCGCTTTCGTTTTCGTTAAATTTAGCGTCCTCGTTTTCGTTTGAAATTTTAAAATTTTCGCCTCGCCCGTTTTCGGGATCCGCGCCTTTGTCACCCACATTTTCGCGCTCTGTATTTTCGCCGTCACCCTCTAGGCTTGCGTTTAAAAACTCCTGCAGATCGCGCAGGCTTATCGGCTCTTCGCTTAGAAGATCGACGCTGCCGTCTCTGGGGCAGATGTCTATGAGCGGGGAGTTTTTTAAAAATCTTTGCGTCTTAAACATCAAGCGGCGCGCCAGGCTCTGATAATCCTCGCTGCATATGCGAAAGGTGCGATCCCGCAGCGCCGCGGTGATCTTTGCGGCGCGCTCCTGCGCTATGATCTTGCCGCCGAGCAAAATCAGCGTCAGATCGGCATCCGCCGCCTCGTCGAAATACGCCGTCGAAAATATGCATTTTGCGCCGCTTTGATCCAGATACTCGCGCACGATCGCCCACAGCTCGCTGCGCGAGAGCGGATCGACGCCGACTGTGGGCTCATCTAGCACCAAAAGCCGCGGACGAGCCGCAATAGCGCACGCAACGCCGAGCTTTTGCTTCATCCCGCCGGAGAGCGAATCCACGGCGTAATCTTTAAATTTCAAAAGCCCCACGCGGCGCAAAAGCCCGCGCAGATACTCCTCGCCGTCTTTTAGATCGAGCCCTTTTAGACCTGCGAAGATGTTTAAATTTTGCCAGACGCTAAGCTCCTCGTAAAGCCCCAGGCTCTGCGACATGTAGCCGTTTGCGCGGACGAATTCTTTATTTTCGCCGCTCGGAGTGAAGCCTGCAAATTTTATCTCGCCGCAATCGGGCGCGATTATGCCACAGATGAGCTTTAAAAGCGTGGATTTGCCCGCGCCGTCGGGGCCCGTGAGGCTGATGAGCCGCGGCGCGTCGCCGATTCGCAGATCGAAATTTTCAAAAACGACGTTTTTGCTGCGATCCTCTCGCAGATAAAATTTCTTTAAATTTACGATATTTAGTAGATCCAAACTTAGCTCCAAATTTTATTTACTCAACCCGTCGCTTGTCGCGACGTCTTGCTTCTGCAGCCGCCGAGACGTCTTGGTTCCGCAGCCACTGCGGCGTCTTAGTTTTGTGACCGCGGCGGCATCTCGGTTCTACAACCGCCGCACGCTTTAAATTTCGCGACGCGCGTCAAACAATTTCGCCCAAACCTCGCATAAATTCGACGCAACTTACCGCAAGCGCGCGAAACCAAGCCCTATCGCGCCGGGGTGTCCTGTAAATCGCCCGCTCGAATTTTGCGTGCCCGCACGATCAGCGTTGCTTACGGCTCGCGCCGAATATTCCGCGCGACGCCCGATCCGTCTTGAGCGCGTGCATATCGCATCGGCTAGCCGCGCCGCTAACGATGCGCATGAGCGGGGCGGTCTCCAAAACGTGAAGCGGCCCGTGAGTATCCGCGATAAATTTTGCTTCAAAACGCAAACGAAAGCGAGTTTTTAGACAACTGGCTAGCTGTGAGCGCCGAGCTCTCTATCTGCGCTGTACCTTTTGAGGTAAAATTTCATCGCTGCCCGCCTTTCAGGGTGAGATTTTACCGCCGCCGCGCCTTTTGGCGAAATTTTATACCTAGTTTCGGCTTTCTTTACATAGTGCCGACTCAGCTACCGCGCCTTTGGAGTAAAATTTCACCGCCGCGCACAATCGGTATTTTATCGCGCCGCTTGTTTCGTAGCGAAATTTACTTCGCCCGCGCTCGGTTCAATCGCCGTTTGTTTATCGCAAAACGCCTGCTAGAAATAAAGCCCGCTCTCGCTCTATCGCCGGCTTTTACCTATTCTCCACCGAGCCGTAAATTTTAAAATTTAACTCGCGCTGCTTTGCGCCAAATCTTTCGGCAAAATTTTACTCGCCGCGCTGCAGAATTCGATCTTTTATCCAAAGCCCTGCCTGCTCGCGCAAAACTCGCGCGATAAAATTTACGCCGCCTTTCGCCTTTGTACGACCTCGTTCTAAGCGCGCAACATTTTATCGCCGCCGAGACAACATATCTTTAGACGTAGCAAAAATTTATCGCCCTGTCCTGCCGAACAGGCGCCGTTAAAATTTCACCTCGAAGTGCGCTTTTAAAATTTCATCAGGTTCACGCCGTATGCACGGCTCGCGAGGCGTTGCGTAAAATTGCCGAGCGGCGAGCTTTGCTATCTAAATTTCGCCCGCAGGCGCCGACAAAATCGCTCATAAATTTCGCGTCGTTATGCCGCTAAAATTTTATCGCTAACGCAACCGTTTAAATTCCAGTTTGCCGCACCGAATAGCCCCAGGCAAGGCGCCGCGATAAAATTCCATCCGTAGTATTCCTGCCACCCGCGCCGCGCTTTAAATTAGCCCTTACCTGCGATGCTTATGTGCCGCTCGCCCGTCAAAATTCCACGCTGATCGGCTGACCTAAGCGAAA
>CAJPSJ010000205.1 GCA_905373295.1 uncultured Campylobacter sp.
CGGCGTAAAATCACATATAAATTTAATTCCGAAGCTCGATCTGCGAAGTGGCGAAAAGATCACAAAAAGTAGAATTTTAGATATCTTACTTCTAAATCATTACGATATTAAATATGATATTTCGATGATGAGGCAGATTTCTAGGATCATCTATTTTAAAGATATCGACGCTAAAATTTTCATCGAGATTATGCCTCAGACGCTGCGAAATAACGAGTTTCGCAATGAAATTTTAAAGCTCATCGACAATAATCTAATCGATCCAAAAAAGATTGTGTTTGAGTTTAACGAAAAGCTTATCTATTCGGAGATTAAGCGCTTTGATGAAATTTTGATTAAATTTCGCGAACTCGGATTCAGCTTCGCGTTGTCGCAGTTCGGCGGCTCGAACGCGAGCTTTGAATATTTAAAATTTTTGGAAGTGGATTTTATCGTTTACGACATAGAATTTAATAAAAATTTAAACGATGAGAAGATTAAAAATATCTTTATAGGCATTAACGAAGCCTGCGCGAAATCGGGCGTTGAAACCGTAATGCGCTTTGTAGATAAGCAGGAATTTCAAATGCAGCTTTATAAAATGGGCATCGATTATATTCAGGGATTTTGCGTCGAAAAGCCGAACGATATATCGAATTTAAGGAGATCATAGTGAGATACGGCGAAGAGGAAATTGAGAAATTTGACATAGAAAAGATGGAAGTTTGGCCCAATAAACAAAAGCGCGATTATCTTATAAAAATAACCCTACCTGAGTTTTGCTGCCGCTGTCCGCGCTCGGGCTATCCGGATTTTGCGACGATCTATTTGGAATATATCCCGGACAAGCTCGTAGTAGAACTTAAAGCTATCAAACTTTACATAAATTCCTTTATGAACCGCTATATCAGCCACGAGGATAGCATAAATGAAATTTACGGCGCGCTGCAAAACAAGCTAAAGCCTAAATTTATGAAAATCACGGGCGATTTTAATCCGCGCGGCAACGTCCACACGGTAATCGAAATAAATTCGGATCAAATTTATCGATGATAAGCTCAAATTTAGTCGAACAAATTTTTAAATCCGCAAGCATTAGCCGTTGGAACGATTACCCAAAGATGGTGAGTTTAGTCGAGCTCGACAAACAGGCGCATAAATTTATCATCGCTTATTTTATCGCTAGCTTCGAGTGGGACGTGGATATCAACTACGTAATCGAAGCGGGGATCTTTGAGTTTTTAGCGCGCATCGTCGTAACCGATATCCGTCCGGACGTCTTTCATCAGATCCAAAAAACCAAGAAAAAAAAGATCAACGAATGGGTTCTAAGTGTCCTGGAAAGCGATCTTTTGCCTATTCAAAACGGCGCGTTTTTCGAGCGATTTAAAAAATATCTAAATTCCAAGGATCATAAGAAAGAAGCCGTGATCTTAAAGGCGGCGAGCTACCTTTCTACGCGGTGGGAATTTAACATCGTCTATCAAACGAGCCAGTTTTTAAACGACATCGAGGAGTTAAAAGCCAAGGTCGAGGAGGAGCTCGAGGATTATTACGAACTCATCGGCGTGCGAAAGATCGTGATGAATAAAAAGCTCGCCCGTATAGTCGATCTTAGCGGCAGACTTCGTTTTCAAAAGCGCTGGGCGCAGACGCCGCGCATCCCTGAGACATCGGTGCTAGGACACATGTTGGTAGTCGCGATTTTAAGCTACTTTTTCTCGCTTGAAGTGAGTGCGTGTCGCTCGCGTACGGCATATAATTTTTTCTGCGCGCTATTTCACGATCTACCCGAAAGCCTCACTCGCGACATCATTAGCCCCGTAAAATACGGCGTCAAGGGTCTTAGCGACATCATTAGCGAATATGAGATGCGGCTAATAGACGATAAAATTTTACCTTTCGTGCCGGAACATATGAGAGATGATTTTAGCTATATTTTGGGTATCCGCAAAGAGAGCGGTAAATTTATAAAAGACGAGTTTGAAAACCGCACCTTCGAGCTAGGCAAGGAGCCTAAATTTGCAGAGGGCAGCCTAAAGATGTTTAACGAAGATAAATTTCGCGCAATCGACGGCAAGGCGCTTAAGTATTGCGACAAACTCGCGGCATTTTTTGAGGCGGGGATTTCGATTAGTTATGGCGTAAAGAGCAAGGAGCTGCTTAGCGGGTATAGTTCGATGTTAGAGTTTTTCAAATCAAAGCCGAAAATTGAAGGCGTTGATTTTCAGAGTGTTTGCGAGGATTTTAAAGAGCATTTTGGGCTTAATAGGATCGATTTGTAAAACCCCTTCCCAGATAGCTGCGGCACATGCGAGATCTAAGTGCTCTGCTGTATTCCTACCCTGAAGCGGTGCCTAAAAAAAGCATTGCACAGGTCTAAGAAAGGGCAAACGGGATTATATGGAAATGTTTCTTAAAGTAAGGTTATAAATGAATTTTAAAAATCATCTTTTATCCGTATTTCGCGAGGTCTTTATTCCTCATCATCGTTCTATTGAGTTTAGAGCCAAAATTTTTGCCGCAATGCTGCTTGCCAAAAAGAAGCAGACCGACGAGGATTACGACGCGATCAAAGATATAGCTGGCGAAATTTATCCGGGTGATGAGCAGCGCATCGGCGTGCTGGTCTCCATCGTAAAAGAGTATATCTTAAAGGCGAAAACCTATAAAAGCTTAAATTTAGATTCGCTTTTAAAAGAGATCGACAGAGATATCAAAAATAACAAAAAATATATCAAAAAGATTGATTTTTCACATCTTCGCCGTCTGATCGGAGATGATGATGACGATGCACTGATCCAACAGCGGGTTTATGAGTTTTTTGTCTGTGAAGTCAAAGAGTATTCGTAAATTTTTATCTTAAGAATTTTTTTAGTATAATCATCAGTTTTTGAAATTAGAAACGGAGAAAAATTTGGAAAATATCAGAAATATCGCGGTTATCGCACACGTCGATCACGGAAAAACCACTATCGTAGACGAGCTTTTAAAACAATCCGGCACTTTTGGTAATCACCAAGAAGTCGGCGAGCGCGTGATGGATAGCAACGACATCGAGCGTGAGCGAGGCATTACGATACTATCCAAAAATACCGCCATCCACTACGGCGGCGTTAAAATCAACATCATTGACACTCCGGGCCACGCCGATTTCGGTGGCGAGGTCGAGCGCGTGCTAAAGATGGTAGACGGCGTGCTTTTGCTCGTCGACGCGCAAGAAGGCGTCATGCCGCAGACAAAATTTGTCGTAAAAAAGGCACTATCTTTAGGGCTCAGACCTATCGTAGTCGTAAACAAAATCGACAAGCCCGCAGCCGATCCAGACCGCGTGGTAAATGAAATTTTCGATCTTTTCGTAGCGCTTGACGCAAACGACGAGCAGCTTGAGTTTCCCGTCATCTACGCCGCGGCCAAAAACGGCTACGCAAAATACGATCTAAACGACGAAAGCACCGATATGAAGCCGCTTTTTGAGACGATCATCTCTCACGTTCCGACCCCTAGCGGTAGCGATGACAATCCTTTGCAGCTGCAGGTTTTCACGCTCGATTACGACAACTACGTAGGCAAGATTGGCATCGCTAGGATTTTCAACGGCACTATAAATAAAAACCAAAGTGTTATGTTAGCCAAAGCCGATGGCACGCATATAAATGGTAGAATTTCAAAACTGATCGGCTTTAGCGGGCTTGAGCGTGCCGACATCGACGCGGCGGGCACGGGCGACATCGTGGCGATCGCTGGCTTTGACGCGCTTGACGTAGGCGACAGCATCGTCGATCCCAATAACCCGATTCCGCTTGATGCGCTGCATATCGAAGAGCCGACCCTTAGCGTAATTTTCAGCGTAAATGATGGACCGCTAGCCGGCACGGAGGGTAAATTCGTAACCTC
>CAJPSJ010000206.1 GCA_905373295.1 uncultured Campylobacter sp.
TGAAATTTGATATAAAAGAACAAAAATCACCAGCAAATAGGCAAAAAGGGCAATTAAAAACGATTTGAAATTATCGTATTTAACCCCCGTAAAATTTGAATAATTAGCCATTTGTTTGAAGTGCGACTTTTGTAAAACCCGCCTGCTTTAGGCTCTTTAAAACAAACATCACATCGTCGTAAACGAGTCTTTTATCGGCTTGGATATAGACGGGTTTTTCTAAGCTATACTTGCCGGTGCCTTTAAGCAGCACGAGATTATCCGGGAATTCAGCTAGGTTCATCGAGCTTTTGTCGATATAAACCTTGCGATCTTCGCCGATACGCACAAGCAAGAATTCCGCGGTATTTTCCGAAACCTGTGCTTTTGAGCCGCTAGGCAGCTCGATCTTTTCATCGTAGATAATCGCCGTTTGCGCGACCATTAAAATCGCTAGCAAAACAAGCATAATATCGACGAGCGGAGTGATATTTAACTCTGGATTTTCGTCGAAATTATACATTAAATAGCTTTTCCAGTGTTTGCTTTAAATAGCAAAATATCCGCTGTACGATTTATAATGCTCATAACTTCGTATGCTTTGCGTTTTATAAGTAAGCTAAAGGTGTATGCGGGGATCGCTACAAAAATTCCACATCCTGTGGCAACTAGCGCCTCACTGATCGCAGGAGCGATAGTATCGATGCCGGAATTTCCGCCGCCGAGCTTGGAAAATGTGTGAAGTATGCTAACGACCGTACCAAATAGCCCGATAAACGGCGAAGTGGAGGCGACGATAGATAGCCAAGTAAGTCCGCTAGTGGAGTCGCGTTCGGCTTTGCCTTTATAAATTTCCAGGGCTTCTTTTGAAATTTTATCGGTATTTACTTTTTGAAAAATAGAGCCCGAAAGCGAAATCCTACCGCCCATCAGCAAGGATTCGAGCGCCTTTGCTTCGCGGTGTTGCCACGCGCTAAGCCCTACAAATCTGGAGATCAAAATCGTAAAAGTGACGATAAAATAGATGGATAACCAAGAAAGCACGAATATCGTAATAAACGTGCTTCTCGTAAAATAACTTAAAATTAGATCTAGCATATTTAACTTTGCCTTGCGAATTCGTCGACTCTAGCCATGATTGCTGCGGAATTTGCCGCATCGGAGCTAATGGACGCAAGCATGTCTTTGGCGCGTTGCAAAGACTTTGCTACGGCGCTTTCGCTATCGCCCCCGATAGCTACGGCTTGAGTGGCTAGGATAGTAGTTTTTTCTTCGGTAACTTCCAAAAATCCGTCGTTTACCAAAACAAGCTGCTTTTTGCCGTCTTTATCTACGATCTCGACGACGCCACCTTCGCTTTTATCTTTAAGCCCCGTCAGCAAACTCGCATGCCCCGGCAAAATACCCATTTCGCCAGTAATGCCGGGGAGTTGGACGGATTTGACTTCGCCCGAAAAGATCATCCCTTCGGGTGTAACGATATCTAAAAGCAAAAATTCTTTCATCTTAAAATTCCTATGCTTTCATCTTTTCGGCTTTTGCCACTACCTCGTCGATATTTCCTACCATGTAAAAGGCATTTTCCGGCAGATCGTCGTATTTGCCCTCTAAAATTCCCTTAAAGCCAGCAATAGTTTCCTCTAGTGAGATATATTTGCCCGGGCTTCCGGTAAATACCTCGGCTACGAAAAAAGGCTGAGATAGGTAGCGCTCGATCTTTCTAGCGCGCTCGACTACGAGTTTATCCTCTTCGCTAAGCTCATCCATACCTAAAATCGCGATGATATCCTGCAAATCTTTGTATTTTTGAAGTACCGCTTGGACTCCGCGAGCGACTTTATAATGCTCCTCGCCGATGATTTGCGGATCGAGCATTCTTGAGGTCGAATCAAGCGGATCGACGGCAGGATAAATTCCTTTTTCGGCGATCGCTCTGTTTAGAACGGTCGTCGCATCAAGGTGCGCAAAAACGGTCGCCGGCGCAGGGTCGGTAAGGTCGTCCGCAGGCACATAAACGGCCTGAACGGAGGTAATGGAGCCCTTTTTGGTAGAAGTAATTCTCTCTTGCAGTTTACCCATTTCGCTAGCAAGCGTAGGCTGATAACCGACCGCGGACGGAATTCGTCCTAAAAGCGCGGACATCTCCGAGCCCGACTGCGAAAAACGGAAGATATTGTCGATAAACATCAAAACGTCAAGCCCAAGCTCGTCGCGAAAATACTCAGCCATCGTAAGGCCGGTTAGCGCGATACGGTTTCTCGCTCCCGGCGGTTCGTTCATCTGACCGTAGGTTAAGGCGACCTTATCCAAAACACCCGATTCTTTCATCTCGTTATAAAGGTCGTTTCCCTCTCTCGTTCGTTCGCCGACGCCCGCAAATACGGAGTAGCCGCTGTGTTTGAAAGCGACGTTGTGAATTAGCTCCATAATAATAACGGTCTTGCCGACGCCCGCACCGCCGAATAATCCTACCTTACCGCCCTTCGCGTAAGGGGCTAGCAGATCGACTACCTTAATGCCGGTTTCAAAAATTTCACTCTTCGTGCTTTGATTTTCAAAGCTAGGTGGATCTCTGTGGATCGACCAACGCGTTTCAAATTTCTCATCCTCGCCCTCATCTATCAGATCGCCCGTGACATTAAAAATTCTGCCCAAAACCTTCTCGCCCACTGGCACAGTAATAGGCGCGCCCAAAGCGACGGCCTCAAGTCCTCGCCTAAGCCCATCGCTCATATCCATAGCAATCGTGCGGACGCGATTGTCTCCAAGGTGCGCGGCTACCTCTAGGATCAGCCTACGATGAGCGCCTTCGACGTCAAATTTAACTTCGATAGCTTCATTAATCTTTGGTAAGTAGTCCTTGAAATCGACATCGACCACGGGACCCATTACCTGAGAAATTATTCCTTTCATCCGTTTTCCTTTCATTTCATTGATTCGACGCCGCTTATGATCTCGATAAGCTCAGTCGTGATAGAGCCTTGTCTGGCTTTGTTGTATGCTAAATTTAACTGCGATACGCGCTCCTTGGCGTTGTTTGTCGCATTCTCCATCGCATTCATTCTCGAGCAGTGCTCCGCCGCCAAAGAGTCTATCAGTGCGTAATACATGCTGTAGCTAAGATAGCTCTGGATTAAATTTAACATCAATATTTCTTCGTCCTCAGGGCTTTCAACCTCTACTTCCAATGTAGATGTTTTTAAAGCATCCTCGCTAATCGCAGGCTCACCGATTGGCACCAACGTATTTACCCGCATCTCTTGGGTAATCATATTCAAATAGCCGTTGTGGATAAGTATGACCTCGTCGGTCTTGCCTTCGTTAAAATCCTTAACCGCAGCTTGGACGATTTCGTTAGCTTTCTCGGACGATGGAGATGAGCTCACGCCGATATATCGCTCCAAAAGCTCAACGCCTTGAAAATCAAAATACTCTATCCCCTTTTTGCCGACGGCGCGAAGGCGAACCTTGATCTTTTTAGCCTTAAGCTCCTCGATCAAAGCTTTGATCTTTTTGATGGTGTTGATATTAAAACCGCCGCAAAGCCCTTTATCTGCGGTGATAAACAGCAGATCAACCACCTTTACCTCTCGAGTGGTATCAAAAATTCTAAGTTTTTCGTCGTTGCCTGAATTATTGCCTACGTAATTTTTAACGCGCGCAGAAATTTCACCCAAGACCTCGTTAATCTTCACCGCATAAGCACGCGAGCGCATCGCCGCCTCTTTAGTATTTTTAAGCTTGACGTTGGAGACCAGCTTCATAGCTTTGGTAGTCTTCTCCGTATTTCTGACGCTCTTGATCTGTAGCTTTATATCCTTTAAATTTGCCATAATTTAGCCTTTTTAAGCGGCGAAGGTCGCTTTAAAGTCATTTAGAGCCTTGATTAAATTTTC
>CAJPSJ010000207.1 GCA_905373295.1 uncultured Campylobacter sp.
TTATCAAAAACAAATGAAAATATACTCCAAGAGAATACGAAAGCTTAAAATTTCTTGTAATAGGCTCTAAATCTATCAAATTTTTAACCCTTTTAACTTCTCCATTTATGACAAATTCTATCGTTTTATTTGTGAATTTGGTTTCGCATTTGTTTTTGATAATGTAGTAATAAAAGGTCCAAATAATATGTAAAATTACAAACGTAAAAGGAAAATATAATAAAATTTTAATTTCTTTTGTGTGTATATTGTCCGTGTAATCAATACAGGCAGTTGATAAAATCACAAACGCCCCCATAAAACAAAATAAATCCAAATTTTTAAGAAAGAATTCATAAGGATTTTTAATTACTATCGGCTCTTTATCGTAATCTCTTTGATTAAAATCGCTTAAATTTGCGTTTTCGTTTGAGTTTAAATCCCGTTTTTTAACATTTTTATTCCAGTTTTCAAAATTTTCCAAATTTTATCCTTCCATTTTTTTTTGCTTTTCTCGTCATTGCGGGTGAAGTTTGCAAGCGAAGTAATCTGTCGATAGTGATTGTTATAAAATCTCAGTCCTCTTCTCATCTTTGATTTGGCTGCTTTTGCGAATTCTATATCCACCTTACTTAAGCAGCTATAAATTCCCCGTGAGTCTTTAGCCGCTTCACTTGCTCCAGCCCATTCGTAGATCAGCTCATCGATAAGAGAAGCCTTAGAGCCTTACTTTACGGTGTTAGAATTCTCGTCTAACGTTGTCTCTTTGTAGTTTAGATCGATACTTTTGATATTATTATCGGTAAGTGAGCTTAGCTCCCCTTCATCGGTAATGCCGTTAGAATTCTTAGCATCCTCCCTCTATCCCTCAAACAGATCAAAATTTTATCTGTAAATTCCCTAAATTTTAAAATAGCTGCCGCTTTTGCGAGATAGGCAATTTAAAATTTTAAAATGCGTCAACGCGGAAGCGAGGATAAAATTTATCCGCGTTGTGCAAATTTTACGTAGCAGCATTCGCGCAAAAGCGGAAAGCAAAAGTAAAAATTAACGGATAGCGCCTTTTTTGTGTGCTTAAGCAATACGATTTGCGCTAATAATTTTCCCGCGATACTACATAATCTTGGTCATCTGCATTAAACCATCACTATTTTCGCGTAGTCTTATTTTCATACAGGTATGAAATAAAATTTCAGAATTTCAAATTTTGCGCCGCGAATTCCTAGCTATTTTCATGCAATTACATTGTTGTGTATATGTATTTTAAATCGTGCAAAATTTAGCCTCAAGCGATTCTAATATCTTGATCGAAGCGCCGTATTAAATTTAAAATTTATCTCAAAAGAGATAGCCGTGCCTTAAAGACTCACTGAACGATCAGCTTGCACCCTCGCGCGCCAAAACGACCTTGAAAGTTTTTAAAATAATTACGATATCGTTCCAGATTGACCAGTTTTTCATATACCACGTATCCATGCCCGCCCTGGTCGCAAAATCCACATCGCTGCGCCCGCTCACCTGCCAAAGTCCCGTGATACCGGGCTTGACGGCGAGTATGAGATCGGCGTATTCGCCCATATCTTTGCGCTCGTATTGCGCGCACGGGCGAGGGCCTACGATGCTCATTTCGCCCTTTAGGACGTTGATCAGCTGCGGAAGCTCATCTAGCGAGCTTTTGCGCAAAAAATCGCCCAACTTCGTGATGCGCGGATCGTGCTCATATTTGTGATATTTTTCAAAATACTCCACCTCTTGCGGATTTTGCTTAAGATACTGAGCTAAAATTTCATCACCGTTTTCTTTCATCGAGCGAAATTTCAGACACCCAAACGGCTTGCCGCCAAATCCCATCCTTTGGTGCGAAAAAAATATGCGTCCCGTGGGCTCTTTTAGCTTCATCATCAGCGCGATTACGCCAAAAATCGGCACTAGCAAAGGAAGCGCTAAGAAAATTAGCGCCAAATCAAGCCCGCGTTTAAGAGCTAAATTTAGAGGACTTTTCAAAGAATTTCGTATCGCAAAGAGGCTGGTGCGCGAGGCAAAAACACTGTAAATATCTGCCTGCGTAAAGTCGTATGAGCGCAACACAGGGGTGAATAAAATTTCTTTGTTCTTTCTGATATTATGCTCGATAAGCTCGTTCAAGGCTTTCGCCCCAAGCCTGCTTCCGCCGATAAACAGCACGTCGTAATCGTTGCCAAGAGCTCTAACGTATCCCAAATACGCGCTTTCTAAGACGGCGCTCTCAAACTCCTCGCCCTCGCCTAAAATTTTCGCCCTCTTCTGCCATAATCCAAATTTAAAAAGCTTCCTTTTCGTTACGAGCTTAAAAAGCGGCAAAACCACCGCCATAAAGGCAAAGCTTAGGATGAAGCTAGCGCGCGAAAATTCATAATTGACTTTGATTAAAGCAAGCAGCGCGAGGCTTAGCAAAAGCCCCAAAAAACAGCTTTTTACTAGAATTCTACTCTCGTGCCAAAAATCATATCGCCTCGAATAGATCCCCTGATAGAAAAATAGAAATATCATTATGACGTAGGACGGCGCGAAGCCCTGATACCTGCCGACGTCCAGTAGCACGCTATCGCCATAGAGCAGATTTTTAAGCACCACGGCAAGTCCGAAGCAAAGCCAGATGCCGAAAATGTCGACCGCCAAGATTATCAAAACGCAGAGTTGCTTTTTCATCCTAGCTCCTATTAAAATCATCTTGCAGGCGCACGATATCATCCTCGCCGGTGTAGCTGCCGACTTGAGCTTCGATTAGCACGACGGGGATTTTGCCCTCATTTGCGAGGCGATGAACCTCGCCCATTCTAATGAACGTAGATTCGTTCTCGCGCAACAAGAAATTTCGCTCGCCCACGGTCACGGTCGCGGTGCCGCTAACGACGATCCAATGCTCGTTGCGATGGTAGTGCTTCTGCAGCGATAACCGCTTGCCGGGCTTAACGACGATACGCTTGATCTTGTAGCCGCGCTCATCTTCGAGCACCGTGTAGCTGCCCCACGGGCGGTGCGTCGTTACGTGCACGTGCGCTAGATCGCTACCGCCTAGCCGCTCCACCACCTGCTTTACCTTTTGGGTAGAGCCTTTTTTACATACGAGCAGGGCGTCTTTGGTATCGACGATAGCGAGATCCTCGATGTCTATGGCGGCTATCGTGCGGCCCGAGCCGATGATGAGATTGTTTTTAGAATTTAGAGCGATATTTTGCTCGCTTGCGGTGTTGCCGTTCGCGTCTTTGGGCAGCTCGGCGTCTAAGCTATCAAAGCTTCCCAGATCGCTCCAGCCGATATCTGCGGGTACGACCTTAGCAAGGCTCGTGCGCTCCATAACTGCGTAATCGATACTATCTGCGGGGATTTCTTGCATATCGCCTAGTTTAATTCTAATCGGATTTTCCGCGTTAGAATTTCCGTGCGCGCGAACGCAGGCTTCGTAAATTTCAGGGCCCTGCGCTTTTAGTTCGCCTAAAAATACGCCCGCTTTAAACATAAACATGCCGCTGTTCCAGTAAAAATTTCCCGCCGCTATGTAGCTTTGCGCAGCCGCAAGCTCAGGTTTTTCGTGAAATTTTAACACGTCCTCGCCGCTTGCTTCGATATAGCCGTAGCCCATATTTGCATCCGCTGGCTTGATACCAAACGTCACCAAAAATCCCTGTTTTGCAAGCTCGTGTGCGCGCAAGACGCTGTTTTTATACGCCGCTTCGTCTTTAATTAGATGATCGCTCGGCGTTACGAAAACGATCTCCTCGGCCTTTAAGCTCAAACACGCAAGCGCGATCGCAGGAGCCGTGTTTCTGCCGACGGGCTCGAGTAGAAATTTCACGCCGCGCGCGCCTAGGGCCTCAAGCTGATCGAGCGCCAAAAAATACTGCTGCTCGTT
>CAJPSJ010000208.1 GCA_905373295.1 uncultured Campylobacter sp.
TCTGATCTTTTTCGTCGCGACGGTATTTTACGCGATCTATTTTGCGTTCGCAAAAGACGCATTCCCAAACCTGAGCGATTTTTTATACACTTGCGCGGGGCTTGCGTTTGTTGCGATGATAATTCTGGCATACGTTTATGCAATCGTCCGCGCTATTGAAAGGCGCGCACCTCGTTTGACACAACTGGTGTTTAACCTTGCCGAGAGACTACTTAGCTTAGCGCGACTATTTTGGGCGGTATTGATTGCTTGTGTTGCTGCGATTGCAGTGCTGGTTTGGATTTATATGATATTTATTAAGGATAAAACGGCAAGCCTGAGTGATTTTTTCTATTCTTGCGTGGTGCTTGCGTTTGTGTGCATGATATGCATGGTTTGCTCCACTTGCATGCAAAAACTCTCATCGTGACGCAAGCGTCGCAAAAAATAGCGCTACTCCACCGCAAAAATACACAGCGCGTAATTTTTGTCATTCCACTGCCTTAAATTTTACATATTAGAATTTCACACCGTGCTATAAATTTTATGCGCCGCGAAATCACAAATTCCTGGCGAGCGGCAAAATTCTATCTTACGAGTAAACCATACCGCCGTAAAATTTACGCTTTTCAAAATCTGCCCCCAAGTTTTCTGATCGTTTTCCGTTTATTTCAAAGCTTGCGGAAACTCAAACGAGCTAAGCTCGCTTGAGCCGGAATTTCGGATAAATTTAAATCGCGCTTAGCGCTAACATCTAAGCAATCGACTTAACAGGCAGCCGACCTAAAACGTTATCTCCCAGTTAAATCTAAAATTTCTGCGCGGCGCGTAAAACCTGCCGATGCCCGCGCCGGTGTTTTGATCTATCAAATTCGTCGTTCCGAATCCCCTGATGGATCTGGCTGAATCCCAAGTGATATATTTGGTGTTCGTGATATTATAAACGCCGAAGCCGAAATTAAAATTTTTATGAGGTCTTGCGTAGGTTATGATGTCCAAAACCGTATAATTTCCGCTCCTCCATGCTAGCGTGCTATCGGTCACGGGTTTTCCTTTGATCTTTTTGCCGGGCACGATCTGACCGCTATCGGGGTCTATGTGCTCCATCTGCTCTTTCCAATACATATTGTAGCTATCTTTGGCCTTTTTCTCTCCGACGCTCGTTATGAAAAGGTCTATGCCGTATTTATCGCCTGGTGCGGAGTAGCCGATATTATAAACCGAAGTCGGCGGCTGAATGGCGTTCATCGGTATATCTCCGTCCATTCTACCTCTTTGCTTGGTAAATTTATATCCTATCCTAAAGCCTTCAAGCGCGGAGGAGACATCGCCTAATTCCATATGGGCGTTTATTTCAAAGCCATTGACTTTGGCGCTATCTCTGTTTTTGTTCTGCCAAAACGGATATTGCAAAGCGCTTCCTACTTCAACGGCCTTCATCCTTAAAAATACCAAATCTATAAAGTTATCGTAATCGGTTTTAAAAATATCAAACGTTATGAAGCTTTGATCTTTATAAAACGTCAAGGCAGCCTCTTTTGTTTTTGCGATCTCGGCTTTTAAATCAACGTTAGGCGCGATCGAAAAGCTCGGATGCTTAAAGGTCATATACATCTCATCCGATGTCGGAGCGCGAAACCCTTTTGAATATTTAAGCTGAAATCTCATAAAATCGAGCGGATCCAAATTTAACCCGAGCGTATAAGAATCGCTTTTAAATTCTTTATTTTGAAGCAGTATTGCTAAATTTTGTCTGATATTTTCGTTCATGCAAGGGGTATTGTATCCGCACGTAGCTCCCGGCCCGTAAGCATTGCCCGGTAGCGGCACGAAGATGCCCGCTATCAAGCCCTTCGGCACGGGAATGTTCTCGTCGTATTTGGGCATATGTTTTACCTTGTCGTATCGATAATTTAAATCCAGTCCCAACCAATCCGTGATCTTAAAATCATCTCCGATAAACAAAGCGGTAGTTCTAGTCTCTACGGGGATGAGATAGGTTTGCTTCATTCCCGTGTTGCTTTTCGGGCCATTGGCGCCCGGATACCAATTCGGCTTTAAAACATATCCGTTCGAATCCGCATTCGGATTGCTCGGCTCAAATTTATAGCTGTAAAATTTACTCGCCCACCATTTTTCATTTTCACCTTTAAAGCCGTCTTGATCTATCATTACTTTTTTCGTTTTCTCTAAAAGACCGCCGTATTTTATATAGTGCTGGGTTTGAAATACTTTAAGTTCTTTTTCAAATTTTATATCAAACTGATTCGTATCGGTATTTAAATCTCTGTCGTGATATTGATCTTCTGCATAGCCCGCCGATTTCGGCCTTATGATCCTTGTATCCTCGTCAAAGAAACCGCCTGAATCTTTTTCGACCTTTACTCTACCGTATTTCGTGCCGTCGGGAGCCGTTTTTATCTCAATATCTCTATCTACGTAGTCGTGTTTCCAGTTTCCCATATTATCTTGATATAGCCTTGAGACTCGAAATTTCTTAGTACAGTCTATCTTAGAGCAGTCTAAAAGCATATAATCGAGCCTACCTCCGTCTTCTTGCCACTCGACCTTGTTACCTTTGCTGTCTCTAAAATCTCTTTCCGTACTCCATCCGCTGGTATCGAGATCGGGCGTAAGCTCTTTGCCGTATTTATCTACTATTTTATACACACCCGCTTTCTTATCATATACCAGATCTAGACCGTTTGGGTTTCTGACGTTATTGCACTTGTCGTTGTTGCAGTATTCGTCGGTCCTTGCTTTATTTCGTATCTTTTGCGTAGAATACGATACTTTAAAAGTATCCCAAAACGGCGTTTCTACAAAATTTTCGTAGGCGAATTGAATGTTTTTTCTATGAGATTTATCGTTCGTTATCCTCTCTCCCAGCTTCGTATCCTGCAATGAGTAGCTGTATGAGCGAAGCGAATAGGATAAATCCTCTCCTTTGGATTTAAGAGTTGAATCATCATTCATAATGCTAAATCTATGCTCATCGGCCGGCTGAAAACCGATCTTTACCATAGTGCTGGTACGGGTTATATGATAGGGATCTGCCTTTTCTCTTTCCCTGCCGACTTTTGTTCTATCCTCTTTTGGCGAATAGATATTGTAGAAATAATTTTTGATCTCGCGGCCGTTTCTTTTCGTGTTTATTACCAACAGATCGAGCCATTTGTATCTTCCTGCGAAAGTAAGCGATCTCATATTTTGGGAATTCATACTTTGATATCCGTTTTTAAAGCCAAAGTGAAAGTCTTTGTTTATCAGATAATCCCTTGCGTCTTTCGTCTCAAACATTACCGATCCGCCCAGCGCTCCCGAGCCCGTTTTTATCGAATCCGCGCCTTTTGTTATGGTCGCAACTTTGACGTTTTCCATCTCCACGCTATTGCGGGTGTTATTGAAATTTCCGTAACCTTCAAAAAGCTCTTTGAAGCCTTGCGAGCTTAGAGTTTCTGCCTGACGAAGTCCGTCTATCGTTATGGCGACGCGGTTTTCATCCACGCCGCGCACGGCATAGCCGCTCGTGCCGAAACGACCGGCCTCTACCGCCGTAACACCCGTTTGGTATCGCACCAAGTCTCTACTATCGGTGATCTGCTGCTTCTTAATAGTCTGCGCGGTGGTTTTTGTTTCGCCGACCTTTTGCTCGGCTACGCTTTGCGAATCGACATTGCCCGTTACCTGGATAGTTCCCAGTTCTTGTGAGTTGGCCGGCTCTTCCGCGTAAAGCGAGCCATAAAAGAGCAGCGAGGCATAGAGAGAGAATCTTCTAAACATTCATATTTCCTTACTTAATGATTATAGAATTGATTATTAACGCGGCGTGGATGAAAACCGCGTCGCCATAACGATAGACG
>CAJPSJ010000209.1 GCA_905373295.1 uncultured Campylobacter sp.
CGCCGCGAGCATTAAATTTAGAGCGCGCACTGGAGTGGATCGAGGAGGACGAACTTGTGGAGGTTACGCCCGTAAATATCCGCGTGCGCAAGCGATACTTAGACCCTACGACGCGCAGACGAATGGCGAAAAAATAGAATTTTTGGATGAAATTTTAAAATTCGGCGTGAAATTTAGCTTTTAAATTTCACGCTTTTTTTATAGGCAAATTTTAAAATTTACGCTTCTGAAATTTTGCTAGGAGAGGCAATGAATCTTGTTTTATTCGACTTTGACGGCACGATCACGCGCGATGATTCGCTGCTCGAGTTCGTCGCCTACGTAGTCGGATTTAAGAAATTTTTTCGCGGGATTTTGGCGCTATCTCCCGTTTTGGCAGCGTATAAATTAGGTCTTGCAAGCAATAATTTTACGCGCAGAAAACTCTTGGGCTACTTTTTTTCGGGCATGAGCGCCGATAAATTCGATAAAATTTGCAAAAAATACTCCACCACCCATATCGAAGATATCTTAAAACAAAGCGCGATGGATAAGATCGCAAGCTACAAAGCCGCGGGCGATAAAATCGTCATCGTCACTGCCTCGCTCGAAGACTGGTTGCGTCCGTGGTGCGATGCGCAGGGCTTGGAGCTTTTAGGCACTAAAATACGGCGCAAAGGCGGCATCATCACGGGTGAGATCGAGGGGCAGAACTGCTACGGCGCGCAAAAGGTCGCTCGCGTGCGTGCGGCATACGACGTGCAGGCTTTCGATCGCATCATCGCTTACGGCGACAGCAGGGGCGATCGCGAGATGTTAGAATTCGCCGACGAGGCACACTACAAGGCGTTTGAGTAAAATTTAACGGCTGAAAGCTTAATGATAGCATCTGCGACGACTGCGCTTTTGCTTAGAGCTAGATTTCGCCTCACGCGGAATTTTATCCTTTTAAATTTATCGCGCTTATCTGTGGGATTCTACACTGCACGATAAATTTATATTTTATCGCAGCGCAAAAGCCATGAGTTACGAAATTGTGTTGCAGCACGGGATTTTAAAATTCTTGGTGCAGATAAAATTCTAAAATTCCGTCGTGCATAAAATTTTAAAATTTTATCGTAGCGTGGAATTTCGTTCCGAATAGAATAGATATTTTGAAACCGAGCGTAAGATAAAATTTAAAATTTTATGGAATTTATTGGTTACCAAAATTTCAAAATTTGCAGATTTCAGAATTCCACTCGTCGTGTGCGAAGCGGAATTTTAAAATTTCAAAATTCCGCGTCTTAGAATTCCAAGGCCTAAAGCATATTATAAATTCCGTCTAAAAGGAAGTATTTTTTATCCGCAGTGCCGCGGTAAAACGGCTCGAAAGTGTCCTCATAAGCCTTTTTGAAAAAGCCTTCTTTGCTTAGCTTGATTAGATCGGCATTGATGAAATCAAGCAGGCTTTGATTGCCTTTTTGCACGCCGACGCCTAAGAATTCCGCCGGGCCTAGGTTTTTAAACGGCACTTCGAGCGTATCGTCTACGACGGCGTAGGCTAGGACTATGATGTTGTCATTGGCGTAGCCGTTGGCTCTGCCGTCCTTCATCATCGCATAGCACTCAGAAGTATTTTTGCAGTAAACTAAATTGCTAAATTTCTCTTTGCGCAGATAGCGCTCGGTCATTGAGCCGTTGGGATTTTTTTCGATTGAAATTCTCATATCGCGAACTTGCGCGAAGTCCTTCACTTGATCCTCTTTACGCGTTACAATGCCAAATTTTACCGATAAATACGGCAGTGAGAAATCCACCTGCTTCTTACGCTCTTGCGTAATCATAAAGGTGCCGATAACCATATCGACCTTGTTATTTTTCAAAAACGGGATTCTATCGCCTGCGGTTACGGCTACGAACTGCACTTCGCCTTTTTTATCGCCGAAAATATCTTTGGCGATTGAGCTAGCAAGCTCGATTTCAAAGCCCTCAAACTTGCCGTTATTAGACTCGCTTAGTGGCGGACGACCTTCGCGCACGCCCACTCTGATAACCCCTGCCTGCCTGATCTCATCTAGTGTATTTGCAAAAATGCTAGCGCAAAATAAGGCTAAAATAAAAAGTAATCTCATAAAAAGCCCCCTACTTTTTAGTTTTCGGAATAATTATAGCACTATATATTTTAGAGAAAATAAATGCAAGCGGTTTAAAATTCAATCACTGCGCGTATGAAAGTTTGAAATTTAGGGGCAAAGCGGGGATTTAAAATTTCGCAAATTCTAAATTTTAAATCCCAAGATTTATTCGTTATGCAAACTGCCTTCGATAAATTTTATATTTTAATTTCTAGCTCTACGCTTTTATAGCAAATCATAAATTCCATCTAGCAGGAAGTATTTTTTATCCGCCGTACCGCGGTAAAAAGGCTCAAAGGTGTCCTGATAAGCCTTTTTGAAAAAGCCCTCTTTGCTTAGTTTTATAAGCTCTGCGTTGATAAAATCAAGTAGCTCTTTGTTGCCTTTTTGCACGCCAATACCGATGAAATCGGGCTTGCCGAAGTTTTGAAACGGCACTTCGAGCGTATCATCCACGACGGCGTAGGCTAGCACCGTGATGTTAAGGTTGATGTATCCGTCGGCTTTGCCGTCACGGATCATCGCGTAGCATTCGCTTGTGTTTTTGCAGTAGCTTACGTTGGTAAATTTCTCTTTTTTGAGGTAATTATCTACGGTCGTGCCCTCTTCGGTTATGAGCCTCATATCGCGCAAGCGTGATATATCTTTGATGGCGTCCGCTTTGCGAGTTAGTACGCCGAGATTGGTCGAAAAATACGGCATCGAGAAGTCTACATGATTTTTGCGCGCCGAATCGATGACGAAGGTAGCTGCAACTATATCGACTTTATTATTGACTAGATACGAGACGCGATCGGCGGCGCTTAGAGAGACGAACTGCACTTCGCCTTGTTTGGCACCGAAAATCGCCTTTGCGATCGCATTGGCAAGTTCGATCTCAAAGCCTTCAAATTTACCACCGCTAATCTCGCTAAAAGGCGGTCTGCCGTCTCTGACGCCTACTCTAATGACGCCGCTATTTCTGATCTCTTGCAGCGTGTTTGCAAAAAGCCCCGCACAAAGCAAGATCAAAGTAAAAAGTAGTTTCATTTGCCGCTCCTTTGTTTAGGTTATTTACGGCTAATTCTAGCGAAATTAAAATCAAAAGGCGCTTTTTTGGGCTAAATTTATTTACCGTTTGCTTTTTATGAAATTTCAAGACGCCGTTAAATTTAGCCTTAGATTTGATATAATCGCGCAAAATTTAAGCGAGGGCAATATGAAAAATTTTATCTTTTTGTGGCTTTTACTTGCGGGCTGCGCTTTCGGCGCCGCTAAAGAGGATGCGGCGGCTCCTACTACGCAACAGACGGCGTCAAATTTGCCGCAGCCAAATTTTGAAATTTTTTACGATGAAAATGTTAGCGACGCACAGATAGATGCGGGCTTGGACGCGCTTTTAGAATTTGCGGCGCAAAACAGGGGCAGGATCGACGAGGATTTCGGAGAGTTTAAAGATAGAATTTTTACTGCTTTCATTTTTAATCCGAAGGTGCTGCGAAATTCAAAATTTGACTTCGAGCGGATAGAAAAAATCCTTAAATTTCAACCAAATCTCAATTACGGCGGAGACGGCGGTTTTTTCTCGCCGCTAAAACTCGCGATCTTTTTCGGCTCGAAATTTAGCGGCGAGATGGCGAAGCTTTATCACTTTGATAAAGCCGATGCGATGCGGCTTTTAGAGCTTTTGGTGCGAAACGGCGCGGACGTCAAGGCTAGCGGGCTGCTGCGAGATGCCGCG
>CAJPSJ010000210.1 GCA_905373295.1 uncultured Campylobacter sp.
ATCAGCGCTATTTTCCCGTTTTCGATACTTGCAAGCAAAAATTCCATAAATTTTAAATTTAGCTCCACGCGCGCGTTTAAATCGCCCTTCTCAAAAGCGTTCAGCCCCTCAAAAAGCACTAAAATTCGCTCTTTTATCGCGCTCAAAAACTCCGCCTCGCTTGAAATTTTAAAATCTGCATTTGCGAGATATTTTGATTTGTCGCCCGCTTGAGGTTGTCTCGCGGCCTCAAGATGTCGCGCTGCTTCAGGCTGGCGCATGGCGGAATTTTTAGCACCAGAAGAAGCAAAACTTCCAGCTTGCATATCCTGCGCGGTGGAATTACGAAGCTGCGGCGTGGCGAGCTCATGATCTCGCGCCTCAGGGATCGTAAAATTCTGCGGCTGCGAAACGAAATTTTGCTGCTGCACGGCAGCATTGCGAATCTCTAGTGCGGCGGAATTTTGAGCTTGAAGCGACGAAAAATCCTGCTTTTTAGAATGCGCCACACTAAAATAATCTTCAGCTTTGTTTTCTTTAAAATCAGAGCCAGGCCCAAAATCGTCATTGCTTAGCTCCTTAAAATGCGCGCCTAAAATACGAGGCGTCAAATCTTGCTCACTTTGGGAGTCGTCATCCGTAGAATTTAGCGCTAATTCAAAATCTTTACTTTCAGTAGAGCTTTGCAGTATGCTTGCGTCCCTGCTTTGCGGCGAAACAAACCCACTCATATCGCTACCTAGACTATCGTAAATTTCACCTGCGATGCCTGATAAATCACGAAAGTTTTCGTCAAATTTCGTGGCGGAGCTTTTTAAAATTTCATCGCTTGCAAAGGTAGTATTTGCGGAATTTTTGCTACTTGCAGAAGCGGAATTTATAAAATTTTCTCCGTTTAGAGAGGCGGAAGCCGCAGAATTTTCACCGCCTGCAAGATCAGAATTTTTAAAATTCTCCTCGCCTGAAAAAGTAAAATTTTCATCTTTTGCGGCAGATTTTTTTAAAGTAGCGTCCGCTGCAAATTCCGTGCTGCTATGTGCAGAGTTCCTGCGTGCCAGGGCATTTGAACGATCTAGGGTGGAATTTAAAGCGTCCGATGAAACAAAGCGCGAAGTGAAATTTTTGGTATCCAAGGAAGTAAAATTTTGCGCGTTTGGTGAGGCGATATCCGGCGCAGATATAGAATTTAAGGCATCAGGTGCAATGGGAACTGGCGCAAAAGAAGTGGGGCTTAAAGCATACTGCGAAGTCTGCGCTTCTGCTTCAGCGCTGTTTGCATTCACAGCCCCCTCTTGCTGCGCCGCCAAATCTTGCGCGCGCTTTTGTGCTTTCATCTCATTTACTGCTTCGATGATATCTTCCAGTTCATTTTCATACATCAATTAGCCACCTCTTAAATTCCGCTTGTTTGCTCGCATCGACGCTTAAAAAGCGCTCCAGCATCGCCATATTGACGCCAGAGCTTACTCGATGATTTAAATTTAGCCGCGCAAAAAGCACCGCCGCATCGCCATCTTGCGGATTATCGCGTAAAATACCGCGACAAATCTGCATTGCGCCGTAGATATCGCCTTTTTTCTCAAGCTCCATAGCGTATGTTAGTGCGCCATTCAAAGCTGGCTCCTAAGCCTTAGCCGCGTAATCTGCGATGATCGAGCCGATCTCTGCGGTCGAGCAAATTTCTTTGGCATCGTACTGCGCGATGTCCTTGGTGCGGTATCCGTCGCGAAGCACAGCGCGCACGGCGCTTTCGATCGCGGCTGCGGCCTCATTTTCGCCGAATGCGTATTTCAGCATCATCGCAGCGCTTAAGATCGTAGCGATCGGATTTGCGATACCCTGCCCCGCGATGTCGGGCGCGCTGCCGTGGATCGGCTCGTAGATGCCTACCTTACCGCCGATACTCGCACTCGGAAGCAATCCGATCGAGCCGCAGATCATGCTCGCCTCATCGCTTAAAATATCGCCGAACAAATTCTCCGTCAAAATCACGTCGAACTGCGCAGGCGCCCGCACGAGCTGCATCGCGGCGTTATCTACGTACATAAACTCCAAATTTATCCCCTCGTAATTTCCCACTAGCTCGCTTACGACCTCGCGCCACAGCTGGCTTGTTTCAAGCACGTTGGCCTTATCCACGAGCGTTATCTTTTTGTTTCGCAAAAGCGCAGCCTCAAACGCGACCTTAGCCACGCGCTCGATCTCGGCGGCGTTGTAGCTCATCGTATTTAGCGCGTCCTTGTCGTTTTTTGCGCGCGGCTGCCCGAAATAAATCCCGCCCGTAAGCTCGCGCACCACCATTATATCGACGCCTTTGATGATCTCCGGCTTTAGCGTCGAAGCGTTTATCAGCTCATCAAAAATCATCGCAGGACGCAGATTTGCAAAAGCTCCAAGCTCTTTGCGAATTTTTAGCAGTCCACTTTCGGGGCGCAGTTCGCGTGGCAAGTCGTCCCATTTAGCGCCACCGATCGCGCCAAAAAGCACCGCGTCGCTCGATTTAGCGGCATTTAGCGTCTCATCCGGAAGCGGAACGCCCATAATGTCGATCGCCGCGCCGCCCATCAAGCGATAGTCAAAATTTAGCTCGAAATTAAATTTATGGCTTACGGCATCGAGCACCTTGATCGCCTCTTCGATGATCTCAGGGCCGATTCCGTCGCCTTTTATCACGCATACGTCGTATTTTTTCATCCAAATTCCTTACAAGTTTATCTTTGTTTTTGCGTAATTTATAGCCCCGCCCGCGTCGAGTAGCTTTTGCATAAACTCGGGAATTGCGCCGAATTTATACTGAGTTTTTTGAGTTAAATTTTTAATTACGCCGCCCTTTAGATCGATGCTAAGCTCGTCTCCCTGCGCGATCTTGTCCGTCTCATCGCATTCGAGGATCAAAAAGCCGGTGTTGAAGCTGTTTCGATAAAAAATCCTAGCGAAGTTTTTTGCGATCACGCATGAAATTCCGGCAGCCTTAAGCGCCATTGGAGCGTGCTCGCGCGAGCTGCCGCAGCCAAAATTTTTCCCCGCTACGATGATGTCGCCTTTAGCGATTTTGGACGAAAAATCCCTGTCCGCATCCTCCATAATGTGCGTCGCAAGCACCGCCGCATCGGAAGTATTTAGGTAGCGCGCCGCGATAATAATGTCGGTGTCGATATCATCACCAAATTTCCATACTTTTGCCATATTTCCGCCTTAAATTTTAAAATAGATGCACGATTTTACCGACAAATTTATTAAAATCCGCTCAATCGCTCCGATATGAGGGTGGAATTCCTCGCTTAGAATTTAGGGCTAAATTTAAACGCCAAAGCGCAGAGATAGGAAGTGTGGAGGCGTTAAATTTTAAAGCGGCAACGTGAAGGAAACGGAATTTTGGCGCATCGGTTTTACATCCTGCGAACGCGGAATTTTAGCGAGCAATCTTAAATTTAGCTAAAAATATAACCTAAATTTTAAAATTTAGCCTAATTTCTAGAATTTAAAAAATCATTAAATTTAGATGGTTCGCACCGTATATAAGCAAAAATAAAGAGCGTTTCGGTATAATCCGATTTTTCAAAACAAATACACAACGATACAAGGAGATTTTATGGCGAGCCCAAAAGACGCCTTAACGCCCATCGAGCAGTTCTTCGACGAAAATCAGAAAAGCTACATCACCTACGAAAGACTGATAAAATTTTTTGACAAAGCGCCCACCGCGACGGCCGTTAAGAAGGTCGAAGCGCTTACGAAAAAATTTGACGTCGAGCTGATCTCCGCCGCAGAAATCTCCAAAATCAAAAATTTAGAGGACGCG
>CAJPSJ010000211.1 GCA_905373295.1 uncultured Campylobacter sp.
GACGGCAAAAACGACGAGCGGCTCGCGCAGATCGACAAAGAGATCGAAAATTTAACCGAGCAGAAAAACGCGCTTCAGGCTAAATTTGAAAACGAAAAGTCCGTATTCGGCGGCATCAGTGAGGCGAAAAAAGCAATCGATAGCCTTAAAAACGAAGCTAGCCTAGCAAGACGCAACGGCGATCTTAGCAAGGCCGCCGAGATCGAATACGGCAAGATCCCCGCCGCGCAGGCGAAGGTTAAGGAGCTTGAGGCGAAATGGGACGTAATGAAAGAAAACGGCGTGCTTTTGCGAAACCGCGTGGATGAGGAGAGCGTGGCTGAAATTTTAAGCAAATGGACGGGCATCTCGGTAAGCAAAATGCTCTCCTCCGAAAAGGAGAAATTCCTTCACATCGAGGAGCACTTAAAGCAAAGCGTCGTGGGACAGGACGAGGCGCTGCACGCCATCGCTCGCGCCGTCAAGCGCAACAAAGCAGGTCTCGTGAACGAAAATCGCCCGATCGGAAGCTTTTTGTTTTTGGGTCCTACCGGCGTCGGCAAGACCGAGAGTGCGAAGAGCTTAGCTAGGTTTTTATTCGACGATGAGCGAGCGATGATCCGCTTTGATATGAGCGAGTATATGGAAAAACACAGCGTCTCGCGCCTGCTCGGCGCGCCTCCTGGATACGTGGGCTACGATGAAGGCGGGCAGCTTACCGAAGCGGTGCGCAGAAGGCCGTATTCGGTGCTGCTTTTTGATGAGATTGAAAAGGCGCACAAGGACGTTTTTAACATCCTGCTTGGAATTTTAGACGACGGGCGCGCGACCGATAACAAGGGCGTTACGGTCGATTTCAAAAACACGATCATCATCCTAACGAGCAATATCGGCTCGGCTAAGATTATGGAGCTTGACGCCAAAAATGCGGACAAGCCGTGCGAGATCGCGCTTGCAGAGCGAGAGGAGGCGATAAAGAGCGAGCTGAAGAATTATTTCAAGCCCGAATTTATCAACCGCTTGGACGATATCGTGATCTTCAATGCCCTAAGCGAGGACGATCTTATAAAAATCGTGGGCATTATGTTTAAGAGCCTGCAAAAAACGCTCGCAAATCGCGGCATTAACGCGAGCCTAAGCGAAAATGCCAAAAAGCTCATCGCCTCGGCGGGCTTTGATATCGAATACGGCGCGAGGCCGCTACGAAGGGCGCTTTACGACCTGGTCGAGGATAAGATCGCCGATATGATCCTAAGCGACGAGATCAAAACCGGCGATCGGATCGAAATCGGCGCGCATGACGGCGAGATCGAGATAAAGAGGGAGAAGTAAAATTCGGCGGAATTTATCTTGCAGGGTAAATTCCGCGCTTCGGCAGAGTAAATTGATCTGGCATGCGGAGCAAATTTGGCAGAGTAAATTTAAAAGCCAAACCAAGTTCGATGCCAGACAAAACGCAAGTAAAATAAACTTGCTAGAGTAAATTTGACGAAGTAAATTTGACGCTTCGGCGAAGTAAATTTAGCGACGTAAATTTTAAAATTTACCGAGTCGAATTTCGTCGGATAAATTTTATAAAATGAAATTCCAAGTTTGGAATTTTAAAAATTTTATCGAGTAAAATTTATGCCTCGGAGTTTGAAATTTTAAATTTAAAAGGTAGAAATTTAAAGCTTCAAAATTTGAAAGTGCGAGGATTTTAGATTATAAAATTTGAAGTGGGCGAATTAGATTCAGAGCCTCGCAGCTTAAAATTTTAAATTTGAAACAAGAGAAGAAGATTACAAGTCCCGCGGTTTGAAATTTTAAATTTGAAGCCAAAGGGGCAAATTTTAAGATCATTTCAAAATTTACCCCTTTTAAATTTACATATCTCAGGCTCTATTCGTAAAATTTTACGTATTAATTTACGCAAAATTTAGCCAAAAAAGATGGCTAAATCAACCTATCCGCATTAAATTTTATCGCTTCTTTTTAGAATAAAACCCATCGCAGACGCGATTATTAGCGATGACAAAGCGCTTATCATCATTATATTAAAATTAAAATTTGAGCGATCAAACAGATGACCCAATAAGGTCAAATCGGCTTTTGATAGGATTATCACAGCTAGCGGATAAACATAAAATAAACTTATAAAAAATGCAGATGCGGCGGATATTTTATCCAGCAGAATAAAAGCCTTTATTTTGGAAAATACGAAGCAGCAGATGATTAGAGGCAAAACTACCGTCGCGCAAAATAGATACAATACCATAGCGCCGAAAATATCACTTTCGCTATCGCTCGCCTCTTCGTGCCAGGTTAGTTCAAAAGCTTTTAAAACGATAGAAAGTGGATGCGCAAGATCGCGGCCGCTATGCTCCGCCAAAAAAACCGCATCTATGCTGGCAAATATAACGCCCAAGCAGTCTATAGTAAAAAAGAGCAAGGCAATCCAGAATAAAATTCTTACCCCTTTTAGCTCAAAACATTTTTTAATGAACTCTTTTATCGCCCTACTCCCCAATTCATAGCTTTTAAGATCAATTTGGCTTTTATATCTCGTTTCATTTCGGCGCCTTTAAAAACACTTTGTCGTAATTTATCATCAAAATTTAAGCCTTTCGCTGCGCTAAATTTTAAAATTTATCGAGCCGAATTATGATCGGATAAAAAAACTACTTATCCTTTTCTTACATCTATCAGCGTGACTTTATAATTCTCACCTTGCTTATATAATCCGTCAAGCCCAAATACTATAAGTTGCTCTTTTAAAAGCGAAAAAATTTCATCTACTGATATTTTTTCGCTACCATTTGGCACTATTGACAATACTTTCCAGACTTTATTATATTGGATACCTAAAACTTTTTTATCTAATTCATAATCAAGAATAATGTCAAATATATCACCTTTATAATAGAATTTCCACATTGCTTTCGATAAATATGCGTGATCTATCTCTGGATCATTAAAAAATTGAGTTTTCATAATCCAACAATCCAGTTTTTTATCTATAACCCAACTCTTATGACTTGGTAGTGTTTTATATAATGGATTGTACTTATAGTAAATATCACTAAGTCCATACTTCTCATCATCCTCTTTCGTGATGATTGCATTTTCAAACGCCATTTTCTCCTCCTTAAGAAATTTAATAATCTTAGATTTTACGATATGTTTATATTCGCCTATGCGCTCATAAATATATAGTAGGAAGTAGGATTTGTTTTATTGGAGCTTGCTTAGTAGAGCGTTTATCCATTTTAGCGCCTGTATTGCAAAGAGCTTCTACAGCTGCTATCGGCTCCTTATCATAATCTCTCATAAAATCCCCATTTTTATAAAAAATATTTTGGCGCATTCTACCCTTTTATTATTACGGTAATTTAAAATTTAAAACTGCTTTGCCCTATCCAATTTTAGGGTCTTTTGCCGCTCTAAATTTTAAAATTTAAAGTCTGCGAAGGACGGATAAAATTCTAAATTTCAAAGTCTCCGCACTACGCTAAATTTTAAAATTTGGAACAGGCAAAGGCTAAATAAAATTCTATCTCCTCCGAGCTGCATAAAATTTTAAAATTCTATGCCGATGCTCTAAGCTAAATTTTAAAATTTCAGACTTACGGAAGCGGATAAATTTTAAAATTTTAAACCTATGGGGCTAGATAAAATTCCAACTCCGCGAAGGACGAGCAGAATTCTAAAATTTTATAATTTTAAAATTCTGCCTTACTTCGTTTTCTTTGCGCTGTCTTTACTAGTCGTTGCGTTGGCGTCGATGTAGCCCATCTGGGCGAGCTTTTC
>CAJPSJ010000212.1 GCA_905373295.1 uncultured Campylobacter sp.
TTTTATCGTCCGTGATGCCGCTGCGGGTCTGATCGAAGTAGCCGATCCTGATCTCGCCGCGTTTGATCTCGCCCGCATCGATCTTACTGCGGCCGAGTAGAATTTTAAGCAGAGTACTTTTGCCCGCGCCGTTGGCGCCTACGATGCCGATACGCTCGCCCTGCAAAACCCGCGCCGAAAAGCCCTTGAAAAGCACTTTGCCGTTTAAAATTTTACCGATATTCGTGCATTCAAAAAGCATTTTTTTGCGATTGTCGCCGCCCGTGCCGTTAAAGCTCCTGCTCGCGCGCTCCAGCTCGAGCCGCACGCGACGGATCGCGCCCGGGTTTTTCTTAGCATCCTGCCTCATCTGCATGATGCGCGCCTTGCGCCCTTCGTTGCGCTTTAAGCGCGCTTTTACGCCGCGGTGTAGCCACTCCTCCTCGGCGCGCAGCTGTTTAAGCAGCGTCTCGTGGGACTTTTCGAGCGAAGCAAGCATCTCCTGCTTGCGCCTCAGATAGTTCTCATATCCGCCGTCGAAATTTGAAATTTTACCCTCTTCGATCTCGATACTGCGCGTCGCCAAGCGGTCGATGAAGTAGCGATCGTGGCTGATAAAAACGATCGTCTGCTTCGAGCTAAGCAGCATGTCCTCTAGAAATTTCACCATATAGACGTCGAGGTGGTTCGTGGGCTCGTCCAGCAGCAGCACGTCGGGCTTTTTAAGCACCAGCGCGCCCAGCGCCACGCGACGAATTTCGCCGCCGCTAAGCGTGCAGACGGAGCGATTTTCGTAAATTTTAAGTCCGAAATTTTGCAGCACCTGCTCGATCTTATTGTCGATCTGCCAGCCGTCCTTGGCCTCGATAAATTTAATCAATTCGTCTTGGCGCGCTAAAAGTTCCTTGTTTTCGGGCTGCGCGGCAATTTCGCTTGAGATCGCGTCGTATTCGCTAAGGGCGGCGTAAATTTCAGCTAGCTCCCTTCGCAGCGCGTCTTTGACCGAGAGATTGTCTTCAAATTTCGGCGTTTGAGCGAGCATCTGGATATTTAGCCCGTTTTGAGTAATTACGCGCCCCTCGTCGATCTCGCACAGACCTGCAATTATCTTCATCAGCGTGGACTTACCGCCGCCGTTTTTACCGATCACGGCGACGCGCTCATTGGCGTCCAGTGCGAAATTTACGCCGTCTAAAACGACGTGAGAGCCGAATTTTTTCGTAACATCGATAAGCTCGATCAAAGCCAATTTTAAGTTCCTCTAGTGTTAAATTCGGTGATTTTACACAAAATTCTATTAAATTTTAATAACTTTTAAAGGTTCAGCGATGCAAAGTTTGGAATTTGACGACCTGCGCGTAGAAATTTTCGCCCCGCACGCGCCGTTTTTTGCGGCTGCGCCCTCCTTTGCAAAAGGAGCCGCGTCCGCACCGATCATCTACCTGCACGCCTTGGAGTTTAGCGCGGCCAGTGTGGGCGAAATTTACGAGTTCGTCTCGCGACGAAGCGGCGCAGATTTCGTGCTCGCAGCGATCTATCTAAACGAGGCGCAGTGGGGCGATAAGCTTAGCCCGTGGGCGGCAAAATCGCCGTTTAAGGGGGTGCGCGATTTCACAGGCGGCGGCGCGGCGCACTTAGAAAAATTTACGGACGAGCTGATCCCGCGTATCGAGCGGCACGTATTCGGCGCGGGCGAACCTGCGTGGCGAGCGTGCGCGGGATACTCGCTGGCGGGGCTTTTTAGCGCGTATGCGGCGTTTGCAAGCGATAAATTTCAAAAGATCGCCTGCGTCTCGGCGTCGTTTTGGTTCGGCGGATTTGACGCCTTCGTCGCCGCACACTCGCCGCAAAGGGGGCTGGCGCACGTCTACGCGTCCTTGGGCGAGGCCGAGATGAACCCGAAAAATCCGCGCGGAGCACTCTGCGGCGAGACGGCGCGAAATTTCATCGCAAAATGCCGCGGTGCGGGCGCAAAAGCGGAGTTTGAGCAAAATCCGGGCGGGCATATGCAAGATGAGATCGCAAGAATTTCAAAGGCGCTTTTAAAGCTGGTAAACTCCTAAAATTCGGGTAAATTTTAAAATTTGCGGCGCAGTAGAACAGGAGCGGTGAGAGATTGAAAGAAACGAACCGAGAAGCGGCATGGAGCGTAAATTTAAGCGAACTGCCGCTAGAATTTCTCACGCGATGAAATGAAATTTAAAACAAACCTGCGTTGAAATTTTACAGCGTGAGCGGTGCGACAAGAATGGTGCAGCGCAATTCGGCGCGAATGACACAGTGCATCGTTGATATTTCAGCGGCTTTGGTAAGTGCGAATCGGTTTTGAGCGTAAATATACGGCAGCTCGTCGCTGCGGCACAGGCGGCACGGCGTAATGCAAATTTCAGGCGGGATGTCGCTAAATTTTTGCAGATTGCGCTAGCAGTTTAAAATTTAAAGCCAGCCGTCGTTATAAAATTTAAAGCAAATCATCTCGCGGCTAGGATTTAGCACGCCTGCGAGCTAAATTTAAACAGCAGCGCGCGCCGTATATGATCTCACCGTTTCATTTAGTGTAACTGCTAGCTAAAATTTAAACCGCTGAAATTTCAAAATTTGCGCCGCGCCGAAGAACGCTTTGACACTACGATACGTGCTGCTCGGTTTAAATTTTAAAATTTAGCGGGGCGGGCGGTTAAACGGCAGGCACGACAAAACAGGTGCTGCGAAATATTTTCAACAACCCTAAAATATTCGCAATAACAGCAAAAAATTCTCGCAAAATATCCGCAACAAGGATAAAAATTCCTACAAAAACTCCCGCTAAAATTTCATACGAAGCCGCTGTAAAATTTACCTGCGTTTAATACCGTAGCCGTCCTTATCCACGCATATAAAGCCCGTAGTAGCGCCTCCGTCGCGCGCCATCACCACGCCGTCTGCGGCGAATACATCGTCGCAGCCGATCTCGTAGTCCTTTTTCACCGCCTCGCTCGCAGGACCCTCGAAAATCTCATAAAATTCCGAGACAAACCCATCTTTGTAATAAATAGCGGTTTTGCCCTCGCCCTCCCAGATGCTTACGCCCACGGCATTTGCGCTTTTTACTTTGGCTTTGAGTTCATTAAAAGTCCCAAAATCCCAGCCTAGGATTTTTAAAACAGCGCGCTCGTTCGTCTTTTTGTCTATATTATAAAAACTCGCACTTTGGTTTTTGTCTTTATTCACGGCTATCATGCTTGAGACCTCGTCGCCGCCAAAACGGACGTCAAAAGAAACTCCCTCGGGCTTTATCTCGCGTGCAAAATCGCGCAGGGCCAAAATTTGAACGCGATTTTGCTCGTAATTTTCCGCTAAACCGGACTCCGAAAAGAATAGTTTGTAGATTAAAAACCCCGCAGTTAGCACAAGCGCGGCGCTCATAATGAGTTTAAATAACCTAAAATTTCCGAGAAAAAATATTTTATAAAATTCACGCCCGCTTCCTAAATTTCACCGAATTTCACCGCCTACGCAAAGGATAGAATTTTTTTGTAGTTACTCCACAGCTCGCTCTCCTCGCCGAAATACGCGAGCAGCCCGTGCGCGTTGCGATCGAAGGGATTGGGCTCTTTATGCAGCGCGATACGCTGCGACAGGCGCAGATCGTAGGTATTGTATATCGCAGAATACGGCACCGGAAAGTCCGAAGCGTAAAGCAGGCGCGAGTGCACGTCCGTTTGGCTCGCCAGATGCGGCAGAGCTTTCGCGCGCACCGGCGTCATCAGCGCGGAAACGTCGGCGTAGAGGTTCTTGTGCGTGC
>CAJPSJ010000213.1 GCA_905373295.1 uncultured Campylobacter sp.
CAAAAAAGTTGCTCTTTTGATCATTAAATTTAGAAAAATCATCGACCCATTTTATCGGGTGTTTCGCGCCGTATCGCTTCTCAAGCCCGATGGCAAGCAGGCGCTGATCGACTAGGTAGTGGATGTATTCTTCGATGATATCATCCGTAAAGCCCATGATTTGGTTATCCGTGATGTATTTGCCCCAATCGATCTCTAAGTTTCCCGCCGTCTCGAACATCTCGTAAATTTTATCCACGTTGCGTTTATTAAACAGATCGGCGCGCTCCTTGCGAACGGAATTTATCATGTTTTGAAAGAGTAGCAGATGCGTGATCTCGTCGCGCTGTATGAAGCGGATCATCTGCGCGCTACCTAGCATCTTGCCCGCGCGCGCAAGCGCATAGATCGAGGTAAAGCCGCTGTAGAAGTAGATACCTTCTAAAATTTGATTCGCCACCATCGCCAGCAACAGCTTATCGTCGCTAACCTCGCCCGCAAGCTCCTCATAGACGCTTGAGATGTAGTCGTTTTTCCTGCGAAGCATATCGTCGTGCTTCTCCATCTCGTAAATGAGATCGGTGTTTTCACAGATCGCCTCGACCATGACGGCGTAGGATTTGCTGTGGTTGGCCTCCTCGTAGGCTTGGCGAGCGAGCACGGCGTTGATCTCCGGAGCCGTGATGTAGGGGTTGATATTATCGGCAAGATTGTTGGTCTGAAAGCTATCCATCGATATCAGCTGGCTCCACACGAGATCGTACATCCGCTTCTCGGCGCTTGTGAGATTGAAGTTATAATCGCGCACGTCGTCGGTGGTATCGACCTCTTTAGGAAACCAGGTGTTGGCCTCCATCAGATCCCAAAGCTTCAGCGCCCATTGATATTTCGCCTTGGTAAAATTTAAAATTCCCTGCGGATTGCCGCCGAAGACCTTGCGATCGGTAAGCGTCTCGTCAGAGAAGGGGTTGTAGATTTTTTTCCTATCCATTTTTTGCCTTTTTAAAAATTTAGGGCGTATTGTAACGAAAAAAATCTTATCGAAGGCTTTGCAGGTGAAATTTAAAGGCGTGAAATTTTACCCGTAAAATTTGCCCAGAATTTTATAAGACGCGCACAGCTCGGCAGGAGCGCATGGCGGAATTTTGCCACCGAGCGAGCAAAAGCTAAATTTTATACCAGCTACGTACTTGAAGCTTTGAAATGGAATTTTACGGCGAAGCTTCGGAATAAAATTTTATGACAGAGGAATTTTATGATGAAATTTTAAGGCGTGCGGTGCGATTTCATCTATTTACTTTGCGCCAATGCCTGCAGCAAGCGTCATTAGGACAAACGGCGAAACAAAATTTATCGAGACACGCAATACATACTGTAAAATGTGCGCGCCAGATAAAATTTCATCGCGCCCATCGCGACAAGACGCGCGCAGAGGCGTAAATTTAATCAAAATTTCGAAGTTCGATCTTTAGATCGGTGCGGATTTTGCTCGGATCAAAGCTTGCAAGCGGCGCGTTTAAATTACCGAAATTATCGCCGGTGGGTAGAAAGTTTTGCAGATAATAGACGCCGCGATAACCCTCTCTGTATAGAATTTGCGCCATCTGCTCGATCTTTGCTTCGTTTAAAAAATCCGCATGCACGGTCGTGCGCACCTCAAATTTAAAATTTCGCCGCAGCAAAAGCCTAAGCGTTTGCAAAAATTTATCATATAAACTTGACTTCGTGATGAGCTCAAAATCCTGCCGCGGCGTCTTAAAATCAAGCGCGATATAATCGATCAGCCCTAAGCTTAGCGCCTCTTCGATCTTTTGCGGATTTGAGCCGTTGGTGTCGACCTTGAGCAAAAAGCCGCGGCGCTTAACTTCGTGCGCCAGCAGGATAAAATCGCCCGCACAGGTGCATTCGCCGCCGCTAAATACGATGCCCTGAAGCTTGCCCGCGCGCGCATCTAAAAAGCGCAGAAACTCTTCGTTTGAAATTTTACCCCGTGAAGTAACGATTTGTGGGTTGTAGCAGTATATGCAGCGCATATTGCAGCCGCAAAACCACGCGATCGCGGCGATGTGATCGGCAAAATCAAGCATCGTAAACGGCGTGATCTCGTAAATCTGCGCGTTACGCAGGTTTAAGGCTTGCGGCGGCTTCGTATGCGTTTGTTGCATTTGGCCGGTAGCGGCGACTAGGCTATTTGTTTTTTGTCTTTTTTCTCTTCAAAAAAGACGCGCTCTTTGTGTTCGCCCTTCTTTCCGATATTAAAGCTCTCTACTGGGCGCAAATAGCCCATTACTCTTGTGTAAACGACGCATTTTGTGCGTTTTGCTTCTAACTCTTTTGGAAATTCCATTCTCCATCCTTTCATTAAGATTAAAATTTAAATCGCTATTTAGGCGCCCTTGCTCTGCTTGGCTTTGTATTCCGCGAGTAGCTCCTCGTCGCATTTCGGGCAGTATTCATGCTCGCCGCTAATGTAGCCGTGCTTATGGCAGACGCTAAAAATCGGCGTGATCGTGATATAAGGAAGCTTGTAGTTTTGCACTACGCTCTTTACGAGCTGTTTGCACGCCTGAGCCGAGCTGATGCGCTCCTTCATATACAGATGCAGTACCGTACCGCCGGTATAGGAGCTTTGCAGCTCATCTTGCATCGCCAGCGCCTCAAACGGATCGCTTCCGAAATTTGCAGGAAGCTGAGTCGAATTGGTGTAATATATGTTTTTATCAAATCCCGCCTGAATGATATCTGCGTAGCGCTTCTTATCCTCTTTTGCGAAGCGATACGTCGTGCCCTCGGCAGGCGTGGCTTCGAGATTGTATAGATTGCCAGTCTGCTCCTGAAACGAGCGGATCTTCTCACGCAGATACTCAACCATTTTAAGGGCAAATTTACGCCCGAAAGGGGTCGTAATATCCTCTTTGTTTCCGCTGAAATTTCGTATCATCTCGTTTGCGCCGTTAATGCCAATGGTGCTAAAATGGTTGTTAAAGCCCGGCAAATAGCGCTTCGTGTATGGATACAAGCCGCGCTCAAACATCTCGGTTACAAATTTTCGCTTCTTTTCAAGCGTCGATTTTGCAAGCTCCAAAAGCTCGTCCAGCCTCGCATACAGCGCCTCTTCGTTATTTTTATACAGATAGCCTAGGCGGGCTAAATTTATCGTTACGACGCCGATGCTTCCCGTCATCTCCGCGCTTCCGAAAAGCCCTCCGCCGCGCTTAAGAAGCTCGCGCAGATCAAGCTGCAAGCGGCAGCACATCGAGCGTACGGCGCCAGGCTTATACGCCTTTGGATTGGGTACGCGCTCGCCCATTTCGTTCGTGATATATTGCGAGCCGATGAAATTTTGAAAATAACTGGAGCCTACCTTGGCGGTGTTTTCAAATACAGCATCGGCCGCAGGCGTATCCCAATCAAACTCCTCCGTTAAATTTACCGTAGGAATCGGGAATGTAAAGGGCTGACCGCACTTATCGCCCGTAGTTAAAACCTCGTAAAACGCAATCACGATGCGGTTCATCTCGGGCTCGAAATCGCCGTAAGTCAAAGCCTCAAGCGAGTCCTTGCCGCGCCTTTTAGCCTCAGCCAAAAGCTCCTCGTCGCGTAAATTTTTAAATAGATGCTCGTTGTTGTGAGTAGGGATCTGCGTTTTTAGATCATCCGGGCAAGTCATATCGATGGTGACGTTGGTAAACGGGCTCTGACCCCAGCGCGCCGGGACGTTTAGGTTAAACACGAAGCTCGTGATCGCCTTTTTGACCTCATCGTCGCTTAA
>CAJPSJ010000214.1 GCA_905373295.1 uncultured Campylobacter sp.
AAATTTAAAATAAGCAAAATTTCAGATTTATTTCGCTACGCGCGCAGTATTTTACAAAAGCAAGGCGGCGCTCTTTTTAAAATTTTAGTATAATGGCTCAAAAATTTTAAAGGAAAAACATGAAATGGCAAGACGGCAGACGAAGCTCAAACGTGGAGGATGACCGCGCAAGCAGCATGCGCACGAGCTCCGGCTCGCTTGGGATGCTGATCCCGATCATCAGGTTTTTGCTCGGCTCAAAGATCGGGCGCATAGTGCTCGTAATCGGCGTCGTAGCGTATTTTATGGGCTACAACCCTTTGGCGCTTTTAGACGGAGGCGCCAGTACGCAGAGAGAGCCGACCGATAGCCCGCAGGAGCAGGAAAAGCTTGCCTTCGTCTCGGCAGTGCTAGCCCAAACCGAGGACGTCTGGGGCGAGATATTTAAAAGTGCGGGCGCGCGCTACGAAGAGCCTGGTTTACGGCTCTTTCGCGATCAAATCGCAAGCGGCTGCGGCTTTGCGAGCGCGCAGACGGGGCCTTTTTATTGCCCGAGGGACTATAAAATTTATCTCGATCTTAGCTTTTTCGACGAGCTTGCGAACAAATACAAAGCGGGCGGCGACTTCGCGCAGGCCTACGTCATCGCGCACGAAGTAGGGCATCACGTTCAAAATTTAATCGGCACGCTGGAGCAGATTAATGCTCTAAAAAGGCGCGCTCGCAGCGAAGCCGAGCAAAACGCGCTTCAGGTCAAAGTCGAGCTGCAGGCGGACTGCTACGCGGGGGTCTGGGCGCATTATCTCGCAAAAACAGGCCGCGTGCTGGAGGCGGGCGACATCGACGAGGCGCTAAATGCCGCCAGCGCGATCGGCGACGATACGTTGCAGCGTAAATTTAGCGGTCGCGTCGTGCCCGATTCCTTCACGCACGGCACCTCGGCACAGCGCAAAGAGTGGTTTAAAAAGGGCTTGGCAGGCGGAAACCTAAAAGCTTGCTCGTTCGAGCCGTAATGCGCGATATGCAAATTTAACGTGGGGCGAGACGAGACACTATATGACATACACTTGTGTGTAGTACAATATGAAATTTTATTCGCTACATATGTGAGTTCTACGATATCGCGAGTTTTGACGTGTGATCGCCTACGGCGATAGTAGGGGCGACAAGGAGATGCTGGAGTTTGCCGACGAGGCGCATTATAGGGTGTTTGAGTGAAAATTAAAAAGCCAAGACGCAACCGAGCCTTGGCTTTTGTGCGGTTAAAATGTCAATAAATAATCAAATAGTTTAAAGAAATTCTCTTTGGTCTCTTTGTCTATCTCGATTTCGCCTTGCTCGACTTCGTTTTTAAATTCGCTTGATATCGCGCTTGATTTTTTATCCATTTCAAATTTTGTTCTCAAATCGGGGCTGAAAAAATCCTCTATTTCTTTAAAATTTGAATCTTTTTCTTTAAATTGTTCATTGATCGGTATTACTATAAATTTATCGTCATTTAACTGTATCATAGCTTGCCCTGCCTTGTCGCCATCTACTAAAAGTAGCGCTCTGCCGTCTTTTGCCGTTCTGGCTAGCGTTTTTAGCTCATTTGCTATGTTTTTTTGGTCTTTTGCAACTACCATATTTATTTTGCTTTGCCGTTGTTCTATTGTGCTCATTTTTCCAAGTCCATTTATAGGCAGAAACAGCAACCTTTCTTTGCTGCCGTGTTCCTTTTCGTATAGAAAATTCATAGCTGTTAAGTAATTGTAATCGGTTATCCCCTCGACGAAAATAAGCTTATCATCGTAGCCTACTAAGCTAAGATACTCCACCCCAAGACCTCTTTTTATCTGAGCTAAAGTGTCGGCTTCATGATCCGGTATTATGGAAAAGTCATTTACTATAGTTGAGCCTTTGCCGCTAGATTTTACTATCCTTATCTCGTCAAGATGGCGAATATCTAAAATATGATTTGAGTGAGTAGAAACAATAAAAGTTATACCGCGTTTTTGTCCAAATTCTTTTAAAAATTTACGAATATCTTTTTGAGCTGGTATGCTTAGGTGATTTTCTACCTCATCTATTAACACTATATCGCCATTTCTTACGTTGTCTTGGTGTAAAAAATTAAAAAATAAGTTGAAAAATTTTTTGAAGCCAATACTTTGCTCACTTAGGCTTATCGGTTCGCCGTTTTTGGTTATGCTTAATGAAATATTTTCAGCTTCTAATATCACCTCGAATTCATAAATTTCATTATTGACGGTTTTATAATATAGCTCATTAAATCTTTTATTCACGGTACCTTTTATGGATTTGTTTATATCTTTTTCGGCTTTTTTATAAAAACTAGCAGTTTCTTTTTCTTTAGATCTTCCATAAGATGTTTGTACTTTGGTTATTTCTATGCCCGCAGCCTTAAATAGTGCTTGGAAAAAATGGCTATTTGCTATATTCTCGGGTTTTGTTTGTAGGTCTAAATTTTTAATTTCCTTTTCTTGATAAAAAAATATATTTGGCATTTTTCCATCATCTTTTTTAGTTTTATCCATAGCTATAAGGTCGGATGGAATTTTCCTTTTTCTATTGTCATAGGGGTTTATTGATTCATAATATGTATCGGAAACATAAGAAGTTACGATAAATCTATAGATATTATCATTATTTGGTTTCTTGTATATTTTTGATTCATTTTCCCGATGATCTTTTAATTCTTTTGTATTATCAAAATTTTCCATTATAACACCAGTGCGTTCTTTGGATATTTGCTCATATTCGATACTTGCCTTCCCTGCAGTGTCAAAGAAATTTGGCTCATCACCTTTATTTATAACTCTGCTTTGTAAAGCATATATGGCAGAAAGCACATTGCTTTTACCGATGTTATTTTCGCCTAAAAGGACTATTAGCCCACCATCTTGCGGTATTTTTAGCTCTGCAGGCGCATCTATTCCTATATTTCTATAGTTTGAGATACTGATTTTACGCATTTTTTTCTCCTTTGATATTTAGCTTAAATCCGAGCGCATTATAAAATTGCTTTAATGCTTCCAGTTTTTTATCATTATCATCGCTTAGCTCTTTTTTTCGAGACCTATTATTTGATGTTATTATTTTTTCACATTCGAGTAAATAACTTAAAATGGGATCGAAAATATCGACTTGAGTTAACTTTTCTATGAAATTTACCTTCACTTCGTTGTCCTTTTTTAGTAAATTTGTGATTTGTTGTTTTTTATCTTCGTTGCTTTGATTTTCTGGCATCGATATATTGTTTAATATAAACGATATGGCATCCATTTTATTAATGTCATTTTGGCATACATAGTCAAAAAATCTCAAAATTTTAGAGTCAAATTTATCTCTTTGTCCGATTTCGTATAGCTCTATAAATTTATAAGCCGTAGGGCGGGAAATTTTTAAAAGCTCCGCTAAATCCACCAATCGCAAATCTATCTCTTTTAATCGCTCTCTTAGTAGCTGTCTTTTTACCATTGTCGCCTCTTTAATTTTTTAGAATCATAGCTTATTTTATATAAAATGTCAATATATATTTTACATATTATGTAAAATATATATTATTAAAAGTTTAAAGAATTTAATAATATAATTAAATCAAGATAAGGTTAAAGCAGTTATACTAAGCTTAAAATTATCCAAGTAAATTCTACGTTATACAAAACAAGAAAGCGGATATTTTGCGGCGTTTTTGTCCGTGAGCGCGGCAAGGAATAGGGCGATAAACTCCTCGAAGCTTTGCGCGATGAGTAGGGCATCCTCA
>CAJPSJ010000215.1 GCA_905373295.1 uncultured Campylobacter sp.
CGCTTTTCAGCACGCCCGTGCTTTTGCTTGCCTTTTGTGCAGCAGCCTCTACGTCCGATAGCCCCTTTTTGACCTTTTCCGTACCGCCGGTATCTGCTTCGACGCCTATTTTTATTTTTAGATCTGCCATGCGCTTTGCCTTAAATTTTGATATAATATGCTTTCAGGAGACGAGCAAATGGATCTATTCGGTTTTACAGATAAAAACGGCGAAGGTTTGTTTGGTTTTTTAATGTGCCTTGCGATAGCGACGCAGATAAAAGAGTATTTTGCGCGCAAAAAGGCGCAAAAGATTGCCGCAAAAATCGAAGCACAAAAGCGTCTAAGCCGCCCGGAGTTAGCTTTTATATTTAAAAATATAGATAAATTTAGCCGCGAAAAGCGAGCCGAAGTTAGGATTTCGCCTAAAGACGAGCCCTTTGTGCGCGAGCTGTCGCAAAAAAGCGGGATAAGCTTTACGCGGTGCGCGTAAAAATCAAGCTTTAGCAAATTCTTTAAGCCTTTCGATACCGCTTTTTTCACTTTTTCCCTCGCTTATAAATTTTTTAAACGCCCGATTGTCCGCGAAGCGCGCGATCCTAACCGCCGCAGAAATTTCTTTTAGCCCTTGAGCCTCTATCTGCGAAAAGCCCTCTATCGCCTCTTTTGCAAAGCTAAAAGGAAGCTCCCACGCTCTAGCCAAGCCGTGCTTTAGCAGGTAGCAGATCCAATAGGTTATTTTTTTTTACCGCCCTCGTCGCTTGCGGTAAGATCGCCGTAGGTTAGGCGCAAAATCTCCTCGTAAAGCTCATTTGCGGCGCTATAGCCTAGGTTTTCAATCTTATCTGCGCTAAGATCGCAGCACTGCTTTAAAATTTCGGCTATATCGTCGTTTTTGATGATGCCCGATTGAATTTTATAAATTAATCCGATGGATAATTCTCTAATCGTAATGCCGTTTTTCAACGTCTTTTTTTTAAACAGATCCATTCTCACTCCTATTTAACTCGTTTTATAGGGAAATTTAGATCAAAAATGTAGGCGTATAGGCTTTCGCTTATAAAACGCGTCTCGGCGCTTTTTAAAATGACGGCGCGGCTTGCGGCCTCATCTTTTAAAAGCTTGTCGCTAAGCGCCATGATCTCATCTAAAATTCCGTAAATTTCGCAATCTAAAGTGTTGCGCGCTAAAACGATTTGAAACTTCAGGCTAGTTTCGTTCGCACTGATCCTTTCAAAGCCGCTAAAAATCAGATAATCTCCGTTTTGATCTATAAGCGCCGTATTCGCTACCGCCGTAAGATTTAGCTTAGATTTTAAATACTCCAGCGTCTCTTTCATTTTGGCTCCTCATCATCTCTTAGAGTAAATTTCTCTTTAAAAAAATTTATTGCCAAGTCTAAAATCCCGCTTCCTTTAAACGCTCCTATCCCGCAGATTGCGAGAGCTAGGCGCATATCCTTGGCATAAAAAAACGCGATCTCATAAATGATATAGGCGCTAAAACATCCATCGCAAAGCCTTGTAAAAAACGAACGTAGCGCTACCGCCAGCGATTTTTCGGTTGCGGAGGGCCGCCTAAACCATGCTACTATGCTGCCTGCGACGCCGACGGCGCAGATATAAGCAAGATACTCCATTTCTCATACTTTGCTGTGCGGGCTCAAGCGCCCAGGAGACGCCGTAAGCGCCCCGCTAATGCCTATGCAGCACGACCACGCCAAAAATAGCACATTCGTATTGCGGATAAAAAGCTCAAGTAGCGTAAAAAGCTCTAAATTAAAAATTACTAAAAGCACTGCACGCAGTAGATGGAGCAAAATAGACTTCATTCATTCGCTCCTTGCGTGCAATCTTTTGCGATCTGCTCGCACTTTAGAAAATATGCCATTAGCGCCTTGTGTGCTTCAAACTCCGAACTTTCCGCGGGGCGCAGAGGCATTTTTAGGTTGCATTTTACAGGGATGAATACCTGCTTTATCTGCGGCTCTTTTGCCCCGCAGCCGCCAAGAGCAAAGACGCTAAAAAGCGCTATCAAAAAGCATTTTATATGCCCGCAGTTCACTCTCACAGCTCTTATCCTTGATGTAAATTTTTGAAACGCTCTTAATTTTATCCTCGTTTAGCCCACTTGCCCTGATTTGCAGCGACTTTATCGCCGCATTTTGTAAGCTTAGGCTTGCCGCGCAGCTTTGAGCTTCCGCCTGCTTTGAAGCATAGGCATTATTAAGAGACGAAATTTCAAATTTCAGCTTCGTAATCCATGCTGTGCTTAGCACGCAGACTGCGATTAGGGCGTAACCCAAAGCCCGCACGTTCAAAAAAGGCATAACCCTATCCTTAAAGAGCGCAAATTTCAAAGAATTGATTCCCAGCCGGACGGGTTTCGTCTTTTAAGATATCTACGCTGAAACTGATAGAAAGCCAATCATCGCCTTTAAGTGCAAAATCTCCGTCCGCTCTTAAGGAGCATTTATAAAAAGTCGCTTTCATTGCGCTTCCCGTCGCCGCCTCGCCGATAAACATAAGCGCGCACTCCAGTTTGCTGTTTTTAAAGGCGCTCATCTTCTCCTTTTGGATACCGGCGCTCAGCGCCAAAGTAACCTCTCCGGAAATATCTTTTAGAAATTCGACTATACCGCTATTTGCGTGATACTTATAGTCCTCATCCTTTTTTGGAGCGGTGCCGCCTCCGCCTACGGTGGCACTAAGATTGCCGCCTACGGCTCCTAGATCGACGATTTCGCCCGCTTTGGCGTCGGTAATTTTAACGTTAGCCGTTTTTTCGCTTTGCGATGTTTCGCCAAAATAGGCTCTGGCTAAATTCTTTATCGAAATTTCATCGCTTTTAAAGCTCATACTCGCACTTTGGCTTTTTACGATCGTTTTATCTATCGCCTGCGTTGCCCCCTCAGTGTTGGTATGCTCTAGCTTCTCAAGCTCGGTCTTTATGCTTACGTCGGAACTTAGTCCGAAATATTCAAATCTACCCGTAGGCTTACCCTCTTTATAGACATCGATATAGAGCTTACCGCCGCCTAGGGTGACATAATCGCTGCTAGCCATCTCTTTCTCCTTTGTTTTAAATTTTCTAAAGATTGACGGATTTTAAGCGATTTTTTAGAGTTGCGCCGTGCTGCGACGGGACAATCCAGCCCGTCTCGCACGCGCACTCAAAAATCGCTTAAACTACGCCTACTTTATTCTAAAATATCGCTGCATTCTGAGCGCAGCGAAGCAGAGTAAAACGCGAGCCGCAGGCTCGCCACCTTGAGCGTGCCGGGGTTAATTGGGGGTTTGGGGGATAAGAAGGGGGCGCCTCGCAAGTAGCTTCCTTCTTGTCCCCCGAGAATTGCAGTGCAATTTAAATCCCCAGGGAACTTTAAATTTGATTAAGCTCGCTTTTACGCTGTCCGCTCTTGATTATCCCGCCGCTGCCGTCATCATTTTTTATCGCTGCCGCTTCTCTTAGGGCCTCGTTTGCTAGTATCTGATCCAGCTGCGTCGGCTCTATTTTCAGTAGTAGCTTCAGTCGAAACATCGCCAGATCCATTAGCGAGGGTTTCGGAATCGCCTTTTTCTTGCTCAGTGCTCTGGCTTCCTCCATCGCTTGCTTCGCTAGGGCCTCGCTCACTTCCGCCTTGTTGAATAGACTCTGTCTCGCTCTGCTTAGAAATTCCTCGTCCATCTTCTAAAAAATCCTCCGCACAATAATGCATCTTATCTCCTTTTTTTGATTTCTCGGGCGAGCCAAGCCCGCCCTGCGA
>CAJPSJ010000216.1 GCA_905373295.1 uncultured Campylobacter sp.
CTGCGCTCCACCTCTTCAAGCACGGCGCCCAGATTTATCTCGGTGAGCAAAAACAGCTGCTCGCTTATCGCGCCAAGCCGCTGCGCGCGCATTTTGATCTGGCTTGCGCTCTCTTCGCCGCTTACGTAAAGCACGGCGCGGCCGCCGCTTGCTAAATTTGCCGCGATCTTAAGCAGCAGCGTGGATTTTCCGATGCCGGGGCTACCGCCGATTAGCACGAGCGAGCCCTCCACGACGCCGCCTCCGAGGACTAAATTTAGCTCGCTATCCTTGGTGTCGATGCGCGAAATTTGCTCGATTTCTATCTCGCTGATCGCTTTGGCGCTCGCGGACGAGGCGCGGGCAAGCTCACCCTCGATCTCTTTTAGTGCTTTGATCTGAGCGGGCTTGAGCTCGACGAAGCTATCGAATGCGCCGCAGTCGGGGCATCTGCCGAGCCATCTGCTTTGCTGATTGCCGCAGTGCTGACACTCAAAAATCGTGGTTTTAATTTTCGCCATCTTTATTCCTCGCTCATTTTGTCTAAATTTAGCCTTGAATTTCGCGAAATTATACTTAAAATTTTGACCGCCTCGTGCGCCGCTTGCGGGATCAAAAATCGTAAAAAAGCTAATTTTTAGCTAAATTTCGGCTAAATTTAAATATGTTTTAAACATTTGTAACTACAATATAAGTTTCAAATCCAGCAAGGAAGGTTTTAAGATGAAGGGCAAGCTTAGTAGAAGCCAGTTTCTGACAATATCACTTACGCTATTTGCGATGTTTTTCGGTGCGGGAAATTTTATTTTTCCGCCAGGTCTAGGTAGGGAATCCGGGCAGAATTTTTATATCGCAATAATGTTTTTTTGCGCTACGGCAGTGCTTCTGCCAGTACTGGGCGTTGCGGGAATCGCGCGCGCCAAGGGGCTTCAGAGCCTGGTACGCCGCATAGATCCGGTGTTTGCGATCGTTTTTACCGCGCTTTTGTATCTTACTATTGGGCCGCTTTTTGCGATACCGCGTGCGGCGAATATGCCTTTTGATATCGCGATTAAGCCTTTTGTTGCGGAAGATCGCCTTCAAATTTGGTTATTTATTTATTCCGCGGCATATTTTGCGCTGAACTATTATATCTGTATGAACCCTTCAAAGCTCGTCGATCTGCTCGGAAAATACCTCACGCCGATACTTTTGGCGCTTATTTTGCTACTTTTCGGTGCAGGATTTTTGTTTCCGATCGGGGGTTTCGTCGCTCCTAGCGGAGAGTATGTCGATCACGCCGCAGCAAAAGGCTTCGTAGAGGGCTATCAGACGATGGATGCGCTTGCATCGCTGGCATTTGGAATCATCGTAATTAACGCCATTAAAGCAACCGGCGTAAGCGACGAAAAGCACCTTGTAACCTCCACGATAAAAGCAGGAATGATGTCGGGCGTCATACTGATGACGATATATTTTATGCTAGGCTATCTGGGCGCGACCTCCGCAGAGCTTTTCAAAGATACGCCGAATATCAACGGAGCGGAGCTTTTGTCGCGAGTAAGCGATCATTACTTTGGAAGAATTGGCGTCGTGATCCTAGGCAGCGCGTTTTTCCTAGCCTGCATCACCACGACTCTTGGCCTTATAAGCTCGGCTAGCGAATACTTCGAGGAGCTTACGAAAGGCAAGATCAAATATAAAACCTGGGCGATCGCTTGGTGCGTGATCGGCTTTGGAGTTGCAAATTTCGGCCTTACGACCATCATCAAAGGCTCCATCCCCGTGCTCGTCGCCATCTATCCGATCTCGATCATGTTGATAATCCTCTCGCTGATTAATCCGTGGATCGATTCGAGCAAGCTGATTTACCGCGCCTGCGTCTATGTCTGCGTAGTCGAGGGCGTCATAAACGGACTTGATATTTTGGGGATTTCGGTGCCGCTTGTAACGTCGTTTGTGAAGATGATGCCGTTTTACGATTCGATGCTCGGCTGGATCGTGCCTAGCACCTTGACCTTCGCTGTGACCTACGTGCTGCATTTGATCTTTGAAAAACGAGACGATAGCTTCTAAATTTAAGAGCTATTTTAAAATTTAGCCGGGCTCTACGGGGCTCGGCACACTTCTAAATTTTAATTCGTCGCCAAATTTAATCTCTCATATTTTTTACCGGAATTTCGACATATAAAATAAGCCGCCTTCAAAATTTTAACCTAAATTTACGATAAAATTATCAAAATAAAATCGCAAAAGGAAATAAAATGGATAAACGGGATGAGGCGCTAAGTTTGGCGCGAGATTTTGAGCGCGACGGCTTTAAAGTGCCTGATTTATACGAGAGGTTTTGGCGGCTGCAAGGGGATGCGGCGGCATATTTTACGCTAGCGGACAGCCTGCTGCGCGGGCGGCAAGAGGGCGGCACGCTACTAAAGGACGCTATGGGCTACGTGGGCGAGGAGGATTTTAAAGCTTTGATCGCTACGGCGGTTGAAATTTTACGCGAAGAGGCGGCAGAGGGGCGCGAAACGCAGCAGAGCAAAAGCGCGGCACAGACGGGAGAGGATGCGCGCTCGGACGAATGCAGGAGCAAAAGCGCGCGGCAACGCGACAGAGATGAAAAAAGCGCATGCTGGAAAAACGCCGAAGAGGTCATCGCCATGGCAAGTCTCGAGTTCGCGCCGCTTTTGCACCCGTATCTGGGCGAGCTTTTTAAACTGCAGCCGAACGAGAGCACGTATTACGCGGAGTATCCGTGGCGCGGGCTTAGTTACGAGAGCTCGCAAATCTGGCGCGAGAAGCTTGCGGATCCGCAGACGAGCGAAGATGAGCGGCAAAAAATTTTTAGCTGCCTGCTTCAGACCCGCGAGCCGCGAAACGTGAAATTTGCCTGCGAGTTCGCGCTTGCAGAGGACTTCTTCGACCGTCCGTGCGATTTGCTTGAATATATCGGCTACTGGCTGGAGGCCGTGGGATTTACTTTTGAGCGGACTAAATTTGACGCAGACGGCGCGACGCAAGCGGCAGCGGATGAAATTTTAAAAACGGATGCGCTCAAACACGGTGACGCCAAGCAAGCTCAAGCGAGCGAAAATTTTAAAGTGGCTGCGGCTGAACACGGCTCTAAATTTAACTCAAACGAATCCGACTCCGATAAATCACAAAAAGCGCCGAACGATGAAATAAGCTTTGGCGGCGAGAAATTCAAGCTCAAAAGATACTGCAGCCGGCGCGTATATCACATAATCTTTCCGTGCGGGTATTTCGGCGCGCCCTATGCGCCGCATCTGGCGAAGCACCATCCGACCTGGCGGCTTGAGGGCGGCAAGGTAGGCTATAAGCTCGGCGGAGTCTTGGGCGAGCCGGACGGCGATGCGCAAAACCCGCTATTTCATATCATCACGCTTGATCCACTACCTCGTGACTTGCCCGTGCGATCGCTGCCGCGCCTAAGCCTCGCCGCGCACGTCAGAGAGATAAACGAAGGCGAGATAGTCTTTTACGAGCACGACGCGCAGGGTATGCAGCGACGTATCGGCGAGCGGACGCAGGTCGAATACGTGCAGGACGAGCCGATAAAGAAGTGCGAAGTCGCGCTTGCGCCTACGGCGGCGCGCTGGGCGGCTCAGGACTGGGGGATGTCGAACAGCAGGCAAAACCTCGCGCGCATCGGCGGCGAGCCTTCGTGGATACAGGGTGCCTTGGTGCCGACGTGCCCGATATGCAGCGAAAAGATGGAGTT
>CAJPSJ010000217.1 GCA_905373295.1 uncultured Campylobacter sp.
CAAGCCCTCTTAGCTCGCAAAATGCGATGCTTTGGTTCTCGTGCCCCTTGCGACCGTCGCTTAAGATGAGCGCTTTTCGATGCGGATTTTTTGCGGCGGGCGGATTTGCGGCGGAGCTTTCGTTGTTTAAATTTAAAGAGCCGCCGCCTGCGTGCCACGCGTAATCTGAGGCACCCGATCTTAAATTTTTACCTCTAAAATTTTCGCGGCGCAAAATGCAAGAGGGACAGCCGCAAACCGATATGAAGTTTTGGAAGTCCGAATTTTTACAATCTCGCGCGACGACAGCGATCGTCATAGAGCTTTCGCGATTTAAAATTTTACCTTCTCGCGCGGCACCGCCTAAATTTACGACGTTTTGCTCTTTTGCAAAAAAGCGCGAGCCCTGCAGCGCGGATAAATTCCTAACGACTCTGTGTTTGCTCTCGCCTCTTGAAATTTGCCGCGCCATCAGTCCATTTTCCATCGTTTATGTATCCAAAACCACTGCTGCGGCGCGGTTCGCACGACCTCTTCGAAAATGTCGTTGCACTTTTGCGTGATAAACAGTTCGGCCTCGTCCTTATTTAGCCCTTCAGGTAGCGGCGGGAAATCCTTAATCACGATCTCATAGCGATTATCCGCGCCGCGCCGCGCAAAGATCGGGATCAGCACGGGACGAAATTTCAAATAAAGCGACGCGATGGTCTTCGTGGTGTAGCATTGCCGTCCGAAAAATGTCGTAATCAGGCTATTTTTAGGGCCCGGCTTTTGATCGGGCAGAATGCCTACGTTGCGCCCCTGCTTTAGCGCCTGCACGAGCCTGCGCATCGCATCGTCCTTGTAGATAAGATCGTTGCCGTAGCGCTCGCGAAAGGGCGCCACTAGCCGCTCTTCGATCAACTCATTATCGCTGCGACGCCCGACTACCGAGACAGGAAAGCCGTTGGCGCCGAAAAAATTAGCTAGAATTTCCCAATTTCCAAAATGCGCCGTAAAAAATAAAATCCCGTGCGGATTATCACCTTTTAGCTCTCGGACGCGCTCTAGCGCCTGCTCGCCGTTTGAAATCAGATCATCAAATTTTAGTCTGCCGTTGTAAAATAAAAGCGTGTCGGTAAGCGTCCTAGCGATACTGCGAAAATTCTCGATCGCAAGAGCGTGAAGCTCACTTTCGCTTTTTTGCGGATAGGCGGCGCGAAGGTTATCCTGCGCGACTTTAACGCGCCTGCTAAGCTTCCACGATGCGAAAAGTGCGAGCTTGTCGAAAAATGCGAATATGAAGCTTTTCGGCGCGAATTTTGCAAATTTTATCAGACCCAGCGCCAAAAAATATTGGATTTTTTCCTTCATAAAGACCTCGTTTTAAATGCGAGATTATATTGAATTTTGGCTAATTAGTAGCTAAAACGCTATTTGCCGAGGCAAAAATTGCTAAACATTTCGTCTAGAATTTCGTCTCGCTCAAATGGACGCGAAATACGTGCAATCGCCTCAATCGCGCGATTTATCTCAAATGCAAAAAGCTCAAGCTCGCCGCAAGCCAGGCGCTCGCTCGCATTTTTAAGAGCCGCAAGCGCGCTCTCGCAAGATAGAATTTGCCGCTCATTGCTTAGCATAAGGCCATCGAAATTTTGAGAATTTAAGTAGCTCTCAAGCGCAGTTAAAATTTGATCCACGCCCTCGTTTGCAGAAATTTCAAGCGGCGCAAAAATGGAATTCGCTTGGGTATTTTGCCTAACGGAATTTATTGCAGAGCTATTAGGCGCGATGGAATTTGCAGAATTTTGTTTGGAATCATCCTGAGTAAAATTCTCCGCAGCACAGCTTGCAGTAGCGCGCTCGGTATTTGGCGACGCTAGTCCCGCTTTTGCGGCAAAATTCTGTTCCTTTGGATTTATGGAATTCGCAAGAGCTATTTGGCTTGTAGGCGCGGAATTCGTGAAAATAGAATTTTGCGCGTTTAAGTCACGCTTTAAATTTTTAGCTTTTAAATTCTGCGCGTAGGAATTTAAAGAAGCGTCGCAGGTCCGACTTTGCTTTAAATTTTCGGCTGTGAAATTCTCTGATATGGGATTTTCGGCTGCGAAATTTTCTGCAGAAAAAGCCTCTAAATCCTCGTCAAGATCCTCCGCGCTAGGATGAAATTTACGCGGCAAGTCGCATTTATTTAAAACGTAGATGATTTTTTTGCCTTTTTGTTCGCGCAATATTTTTAGGATCTGCGCGTCCTCGGCGCCCCATTCGCGGCTTGCGTCAAACACTGCCAAAATCACGTCTGCCTCGCTTGCAGCGCGAAGCGAATATGAAATGCCGATACTTTCGAGCTTTGAGCCGCCGTGTCTGATACCTGCGGTATCGACTATACGGATTAGATGAGTGCCTATCTGCAGGCTTTCTTCGATGAGATCGCGCGTAGTGCCCGCTTCGTCGCTCACGATAGCGCGCTCGAAATTTAAAAGCGCGTTTAGTATACTTGATTTGCCGACGTTGGGCCTGCCTACGATCGCCACCTTAAAGCCCTCGATTAGCCCTTTGCGACTGCGGCTGATGTGAGTGATTTTTTCTAGCGAAGCGATATTTTGGCTAAGCATTTCTTGCGAGTTTTGCAGCACATCAGAAGGCAGATCGTCCTCTGCGTAGTCGATGCAAACCTCGACAAAAGCTAGCGTCTTAACCAGAGCTGCGCGCAGATTTGCGACGAAGTCTGCCAGCTCGCCGCGCAGGTTTCTAGCTAAAATTTTAGCCGCACTTTGCGAGCGTGAATTTATAAGATCGCTTATGGCTTCGGCTTTACTAAGATCCATTTTACCGTTTAAAAACGCTCGTTTACTAAACTCGCCCGGATTTGCTATGCGCGCACCTAGAGCCAGCACGGCATCTAACGCCAAGGACGAAGCCGTAAAGCCGCCGTGGGTCTGCACTTCTACGACATCCTCGCCGGTAAAGCTATGCGGAGCCTTGAAATATATCAAAATCGCCTCGCCGAACGCTTCGCCGCTCGCGTCAAAAAGATTCACAAGCGTAGCATAGCGAGGTCGCAAAAAACTGCGATGTGAAAGGCTTAGAGCGATAGATAGCGCTTCCTCGCCTGAAATTCTAACTATGCAAATTCCGCCGATGCCGTGAGCCGTAGCGATAGCGGCGATAGTCTCGCTCACGATTAGCTTTTTTCGTCTACGATGACGATTTTGCCGCTACGCGTGGATTTGATGCCCACGAAACGATCTGGATACGCCCGCTTTAGTTTATCGGCTACGATTTTGATAAATGCGCCGTCAAAAGCTTTCGTGACGATACGCTCATTTCCGGAGCGTTCCACGAGCGCATTTACATAAGAATCGATAAATCGTTCTTGATTTTGTAAAAATTCCGCGATTTCAAAAACTACGGCAAGATCATATCTGATGCTGATCCAGTTGTAAATCATATACGAAAGTGCCTTGTAGCGGTGTCCTTCTTTACCGATAAGCAGCGCGCTATCCTCGCCTTGCAGCTTGATGTAGACGGTATTTTCATCGATTTTGCTAACATCGCTAACTTCGATATTAAAGTCGCTTGATCTGAAAAGTGCAGATAGCTTCTCTTTGATATCGGATAGAATTTCATCCGTCACAACGCCCTTTTGCTTTTCTTTGCGATGTTTAGAATGCGTGGCGCGCGGATTTTGCGGCTCTGATTTATCGCCCTGCTTTTTCTCTGCTTTGCCGGTTTTG
>CAJPSJ010000218.1 GCA_905373295.1 uncultured Campylobacter sp.
ATTTTAAAGCGTGGCTTCGGCTAGCGTTTGCATAGGCTCATGTCGGCGCTTTTGAAATTTACTCAGCCAGAACTTCGCTTTTTTTAAAATTTACCTCACTAAAATTTCATACTTTTAAGTTTTTGCTCTTCCGTCAAAAAACACTTTCACAAAAGGCGCGGCAGTGAACGAATGAGAATTTTGAAACTCCATTATACGTTTTAAATTTCACTCGTGCATCGCCGCGGCAAATCAAATTTTTAAAAATTTTACTCAGACGCCCGATCGCAAATCGCGCTTTTAAATCCGCTTAAATCTATCAAGGCGTGCTTTGAGCCTAGATGATCTTGTGGTCTCGCTCACCACGTTATCGTTTGGCGCAAGGTTTGGGGCACGCGTATCCGACGCAGCGATTGATTAAATTTAGCCTACACATGGACTCGCCGCTCAAATTCGATCCTATCCGCGCACCCCGAGCTTCCGTTCTTACTCTCGCAAGCAAAGCAATTTTACGCATTCCCTACAAGCTTTGCCGCGCTTTGACGGTAGCCGTGAGTAAAATTCCTAACGGACGCGCTTCTTAAACCCCTCCGTCGCAGACCGACACCTGATGCAAACAGCCCGCACTAGAAAAACAAGCTCAAAAGAACAAAACGTGCGCGAGGAGAGCGGATAGCCGCCGAGATCGCGCCGAATGAAATTATAACACGCAAAAGCCCTCGTCATTGGCGCCTGAAGGCTTTAGCTCGAAGCAAAACGCTACGGGCGGATTTAAAATTTTATCCTGAGAGGCTTTATTATCGCATGCGTCGTGCCGCTTTTAATTCGCCGTTTGCTGCCGCAGAAGCTGCGAAATCAGCCCAGCTTCTGTTTCAGAAGCTCGTTCACCTTCGCAGGGTTAAACGCACCCTTGCCCTCTTTCATCACTTGGCCTACAAAGAAGCCGAATAGCTTGTCCTTGCCGCCGCGGTAGTCCGCAACCTTCTCCTCGTTCGCGCTCATCACGCGCGCTATGATCTCCAAGATCGCGCCGTCGTCGCTTACTTGCCTCAAGCCAAGCTTATCGATGACCGAGCTTACAGCCTCGTTGTGCTCCATTAGATAATCAAGCACCTCTTTGGCGGCCTTCTGCGACACTGCGCCGCCTTCGATCGCGCTTAAAAGCTCGCTCATCTTCGCGCTACCTACGGGCGAATCCTCGATCGTAACGCCGTTTTTGAGCCTGCCCGCAAGCTCGACGGTAAGCCAGCTGACGCAGAGTTTAGGCTCATGTCCCGTCGCGATCAGATCCTCAAAAAATCGCGCGTTTTCGTAGGTCGAGATTATGATCTCGGCGTCCTTCTCTTTAACGCCTAGCTCGCGGACGTAGCGGGCCTTTTTTTGATCGGGTAGCTCGGGGATTTGCTGCGCAGCAGCCAGCATCTCGTCATCCACGATCACGGTTAGCAGGTCGGGATCGGGGAAGTAGCGGTACTCGGCGCTGTCCTCTTTGCTGCGCATCGGCTTGGTGATGAGCTTAGCGGTGTCAAAAAGGCGGGTTTCTTGCACGACCTCTTGCTCATATTTGCCGTCCTGCCACGCTTCGATCTGACGCTCAATCTCAAACTCGATCGCCTTTTGGATAAATTTAAAGGAGTTTAAATTTTTAATCTCCACGCGCGTGTAGAGCTTTTGCTCGCCTTGCGGGCGGATGCTGACGTTTACGTCGCAGCGAAACGAGCCTTCTTGCATATTTGCGTCGCTGATATTTAAAAAGCGCAAAATGCTATGGAGTTTTTTTAGATACGCGACCGCCTCATCCGCAGAGCGCATATCAGGCTCGCTTACGATCTCCAAAAGCGGCGTGCCGGCGCGGTTTAGATCGACCAGGCTGCGCGAGCTTTCGTGGTTATTTTTGCCCGCGTCCTCCTCTAGGTGCGCGCGCGTAATGCCGATGCGCTTGCTCTGTCCGTCCGCGGTTATGAAAAGCTCGCCGTGCTCGACGATCGGGATCGTCCACTGCGAAATTTGATACGCCTTGGGAAGGTCGGGGTAGAAGTAGTTTTTGCGGTCAAATACCGACTTGCGATTGATCGTCGCATTGACGGCGGTGCCGAAGCTGATTGCTTTTTTAACCGCTTCCTCGTTTAGCACGGGAAGAGCGCCGGGAAGCGCTAGGCAGGTCGGGCAGACGTGTGAATTCGCCTCGTCGCCGAAGCTCGTGGGGCAGGAGCAGAAAATTTTAGTTTTGGTATTTAGCTGGCAGTGTACCTCCAGGCCGATCACGGTTTCAAACATAAACTTAACCTTTTAGAATAAAAATTTCGCGTAATTTTACAATTTTTTGCTTTAATACTCGCTTGTAGCGGCGCACGGCGCGGCTAAATTTTAAAATTTAATCGGATAGATTTTACTCGCCGCCGCTAAGGAGCTTTTCTTTCAGATCGAAAACATCGACCATCAAGCAGGTGATGATGACGCATATCACGCCGGGAGCGGTGCAGATGAAGAGGAATTTTAACCCCAAAAAATAAAATGACGGATAGGCAAAAAAGACGAATGCGCCGACGAAGATCAATCCGAACGACGCACCCACGAGGAAGTATAAGAAATTTCGCTTAAAATTAATGCTCATCGACGATCACGGCGCCCGCTAAATAAACGTAGCTTAAAACCATGAAAATGAAAGTCTGCAAAATCGCCATAAAAGTAAGCAGCGCAAACGGCACCATCGGCACTAGCACAGGAGCGAGAGTAAGCATAACAAGAAGGAAGGTATCGTCGCCTTTGATGTTTCCGAAAAGTCGGAAAGAAAGCGATACGACGCGCGAAAAATGCGAGACGATCTCTATGACGAACATAAACGGCGCTAGGATTTTCACCGGGCCCATAAAGTGCTTTAGGTAGTTGATCACGCCGTGCTCGCGAACGCCCTCAAAATGGTAATACAACCAAACGCAAAGCGTAAGCGAAAGGGTTAAATTTAGACTTGCGCTCGGCGACTCAAAGCCCGGCACCAAGCCGATAACGTTACTAAAAAATATCACAAATCCCAATGTTGCGATTAGCGGAAGATATTTTTTAGCTTGTTCCTCGCTGCCCATCGCGTCCTTACCGATCGTTAGCACGCCGCTTAGGTAGGCTTCGGCGATGTTTTGCATGCCATGTGGCACAAGCTGAAGAGAGCGAGTGGAGCAAAGCGCGACGGCTACGATGATAGCGACGACCAAAAAGAAGTAAAAAAGGTAGATAAAAGTGTGGTCGTAAGAAATTAAACCGCCGAAAAGGAAGATGTCTTTTAGCATAAAAACCCTTGATCGTTGAAATTTGTGGCGTATTTTACACTTCTATTCGTTAAAGTATATTTAAATTTGCGTCAGCGAATAAAATTTTGAGCTTTGCGAGTTCTCACACCGCTTTGCTTGCCTAGCACTTTCGTCTAGCTTGCGCGCCATTTATGCGGGGATTTTGCGTTTTTTTGGCATTTAGCTCCATATTTACAGCAAATGACAAAATTTTAGCTGTAAGCACGAAATTTGCGGCTATACTGCCAATTTGCCATTATTGCAAATATAGAATTAATCTGGCACATACGGCGAAGCTCTAAGCCGGCTGTGCGGTAAAATTTATGTTTACAGATACAAAAAATACAATAAAATTCTACCGCGACGGCACCGCGATAAATTCCAAGAATTCCAAGAATTCCAAGAATTCCAAGAAC
>CAJPSJ010000219.1 GCA_905373295.1 uncultured Campylobacter sp.
CGTACCTACTCGGCGCCGTATGACATAACCTTCGCTCGGGCAAATCATCATCGTAACGGCGCTACGATCGAAGCGAACAACGCTGCCGCGACGACGGATCGGCAGTACAAAGCGGCGCGGCGTGATTGCGGCGGCGACAGCATAAAATGCCGCAATATGGCAACTGCGATCGACAGGATGCGTATGTAGGGAAAGCGCAGTGCAAGTAGCGCAAACAGCGATACGATGATGGCGACCTGCGGAGTGTATAAATGAAGTAGCGGTGCGGGCGGCGCAATAACGCCGAGGCGATACGATAGCGGCGAGCGGCGAGGCGTACCGGTGCAGCAGCTTAGCGCTCGCGTGAAGTCGCTAAATTTTAAAACGAAGCAAGGAGATTTGATGCTTAAGGCGGGGATTGTTTATAAATTTGCGCTCATCGTGCTGCTAGGTTGCGCGCTTTGCATTTTGGGCATTTCGGGCGTTAATTTCGCGCGCGGCGAATATGACGAGGCGTGGATGAGCCTGCATAAGATCGCGGGATTCGGCCTGCTTTGCGTCGCGATCTTGCATCTGATCACGAGGCGAAGGAAGCTCGTAAAGCTCTGGGGCGAGTTTTTGGACGTGGTTTTGAGCCGCAAGAATCCGGGCTTTTGCAATATGGACCGCATCATCGGCGCGATCGAGACCTACAATATCAGAGAGATTGCCGGTAAAATGGGCTTCGGTGCGGATGAGCTCGCTACGATTTTGAAATCAAACGGCATCAAGCTCGTAAGCGTAGATCAAGACCTACGCGAGCTTGCGAAGCTCAACGACGAAAAAATTTTCTTCATCTTGGTGCTTTTGATCGAGGCAAAATTCGGCAAAGCGGGCGAATGCAAAGTCTAAATTTTAAAATTCCGGCTAGATTCGCTTCGCAAATTTACCATTTTGAAAAGCAAGCGGCGCCAAGAAGTCTAAATTTAAAACCGAAATTTTATCGCGCCCAGCAAAACGCTCGAAATTAAAATTTCATCCAAAACTACGCCTAAATTTTAAAAAATCTATCTTTAATCTTTGAAATTTATTATTATTTAATCAAGAGAAATTATAATATAGCATTTGCAAATCATTCGCAAAATTATAATTTTGAATAGGGGAGAGTGATGTTTAAGAAATTTTATCTTTCAAATGCCGCGATCGCGCTAAGTTTGTGCGCCGCCTTACAACTAAACGGAGCCGAAAACAACGCTACGTCCGAAAATATCGGCGTGCCCGGCGTGGGAGCCGTAAATTCCGCAGTTCCTAAAAACGCTTCCGGCGCGAACGCCACGAAGCTGGGTACCATCGTAGTTACCGCAACGGGCTTTGAAGATATGCTTAAAAACGAGGTTCGCAACGTCTCGGTCATCACCGCGGAGGATATGGAAAACCGCGGCTACCGCGATCTGCGCGAAATTTTAGAAAAGGCGCCGGGGGTTAGCTTTCACGGCGATACGGTCGATCTGCGCGGGCAGGGTCAGAAGGCAAATACCTCCGTCAAGGTCCTTCTTAACGGAGTCGCGCTCAATATGATCGACACGACGCCGACGAGCATTCCGATCGATCTAGTTCCGATCGAAGATATTGAGCGCGTGGAGATCATCCCCGGCGGCGGTAGCGTGCTTTACGGCAGCGGCACCAGCGGCGGCGTGATAAATATCATCACGAAAAAGGGCGCCAGATACCCGTACGCCAATATCTCGACCAAGATCGCATCGTATAATTACAATGATCTAAATTTAGGGCTCGGCGGAAGCGTGAGCGATAATCTGTTTCTAAAAACCGCCGTTAAGGGCTTTAAGCAGCGCGGATACCGCAAGGGCGAGAAAAATACCGGCTACTACGGCTCGCTCGGGATGCATTATAAAATTTCGGACGATCAAAGCATCTCTTTCGATCCGAGTTTTTATCGCGCCAGAACCTATTCCGTGCCTACTCTGGGTCTTGCCGAGCTTAAAGCGGATCGCCGCCAACAAGGAGGCGAGAGAACCTTTACTAAAAGCACGCGACTAAATTTTGACTTGGATTATGCAGTGAAATTCGGCGATAGATTTGAAGCAAATTTACAGCCTTATTACCAAGATATTAGAATTTTGCAAAAGGGATTTGTGATGAAAGATCGCAAAGAAGGTGCAAATTTAAAGGGCAAGCTCGACTACGACAGCGGCGAGTTCATAGCGGGATACGATTATCTCAAAAACAAGGGCTTTCGCAAGATTGACTATATCATTCCGATGAATCCTATGATGAGCCGTTCACAGCTTACGATCTTTGATATGCAAAAGCTTACCCACTCGGTCTATGCTCTAGAAAAGCACAATTTCACCGATCTGTTTTCGCTTAGCGCGGGCGGTCGGTTTGAGCGCGCCGAATACAAAGTAGATCGCGAAGTCTCTACGACGATGCGTAGGATGGGGCGCATATTTCATACTCAAGACAGCACACACGTAACGGATGATAAAAACAACTACGCTTTTGAGATCACGCCGAATTTTAATTATTCCAAAGACGGCAATCTATATTTTAAATTTGAGCGCGGCTATATCTCCCCAGGCCCTAATCAGCTTATCGACAAGCTCGGTCGCAACGGGCCCTATGTGCTTAATAACCTCAAATCCGAAACCTTTAAAACCTACGAGATCGGCCTTAAAGATCTGATCTACGGGCAATACGTAAGCGCTACGATCTTTTGGACCGATACGAAAAACGAGATCGTAAACGAAACTTTGGGCAGCTCGATCACCGACGGTTGGCATTTTATAAATATCGACGAGACGCGCCGCAAGGGCGTGGAGCTGTATGCGGAGCAAAGCCTGCTTTCAAATTTAAAGCTCAGCGAGACCTTTTCATATGTGGACGCCAAGATCCAATCCGGCGCGAATAAAGGCAAGCAGGTTCCGCTGGTGGAGCGCTCCAAGTTCGTTTTAGGGCTCGATTACGAGCCTATTAGAAATTTGACGCTGATGAGCGATTTTAAATATTTCTCATCATCGCACGACGCCAACCACGATAGGATCGATTCGCGCACGATCGTAGATCTGGGTGCTGCGTACCGCTTCGCAAGCGGGTTTTTGATAAGCGCCGGAGTCAAAAACGTCTTTGACGAGGAGTATAATTACAACCAAAATTTACGCGCAGATGTCTATACTCCGGCTCCGGGGCGCAACTACTACGTGGAGTTTAAATACGCCTATTAGCGTGCGTTTAAATTTAAGTGAGGTTTTGAGCTGCAGGCTTTAAAATTTACAGGCAAAATTTAAAATTTTGCCGCGACATGCTTTGCCGCCGCGAGATTAAATTTAATAAAAGGAGCGAAGATGATGAAACCGGACTATAAAAACTGGGTGCCCAAGGGCATGATCGCGTGCTTTGCCGCGGGCGCGGGCGTAGCGCTAGTTTTATTTTTGATTTTCGGCGTTTGCGGCGCTTTTGTTGGCGGCGTGCTGAGGTGGTTTTTTGCGGGGCTTTTCGGCGCAGCGGCGCTGGTTTTGATCGGCTTTACGATCTACTGCGTCGTGTGGTACCGCGCGTTTGATTACGACGGCAAGTGTCAGCTCTCTCGCGCGATCGTAGAGGGCACGGCAAAATACGTAGATCTGCCTGAAGGCGGGCGCGGGCTAGACGTAGGCTGCGGCAGCGGCGCGCTAACGATCGCCGTCGCTAAGCGCAACCC
>CAJPSJ010000220.1 GCA_905373295.1 uncultured Campylobacter sp.
TTCATTATCATCGCGCATAGGCTAAATTCCGTTAAGAATTGCGACGAAATTTTAGTACTTGATAAGGGCGAGATCGTAGAGCGCGGAAAGCATGAGGAGCTAATGGCTCTGGGCGGCTACTACAAGAGCCTATACGATAAGCAGCTAGGATAGGCTTGGATGAGATGAGAGCTGCGAATGAATGTAGTTCCAATGAAAGGTTCATCTTTAAATTTGAGCGTATCCTTCTTAAATCCATATTTTTAATGCGTTTGTTATACGCACAAAGCTTAAGAGCTTTATTATAAATTTATGGCATAATTCAATTAGATCTCTACAAGGATAAACTATGCTTGCATCAATAAATATTCAAACGTCAAACGCTAAAACGCTTAAAGCCATAGAGGATATAATCGCAGGTGATCCTACCGCCGTTATAAGTTATAATGAGCTGAATTATTTAAGCCCGCAAGATGAAGCTAGACTTATGGAAATTTCAGATGCCGACGATAGGGGCGAGCTGAAATATCGCTCGCACGAGGAAATGTTGGAGCATTTAAATACGCTTTTTAAAAAAATGGCCTAAGATATGAAGCTTGTCTACAGCGAAGAATTCCTTAATGATTTGGATAAAATTATTATATTTATCGCGCAGGATAGTCCCAAAATGGCGGCTAAATTTGCGGATGATTTGATTGTTAAAATTTCAGACATTCCAAATCGTCCGTATAGTTTTAGAAAAAATCCTAAGCTAAATCGTAAAGATACTAGGGATCTGGTTTTTAAAGGCGAAACGGCGCCGTTTCGCGTAAACAAAGATGCCATAAAAATATTAGCGATATTTAAATACAATAGCCATGCTATGAAATAAATTTATTGGATTAAAGTTACAAACGTATCCGGGATAAAGAATGAGTGGATCTAAACAATGCTAAAAATTTTCAAAAGAATAGAGGACGATTCAAACGAGTTCAAGCCTCTTTTAATCGAGATAGAGGATGCTCCGCAAAACCCTTTGGGAAGGTCTATCTTATGGATCGCTTGCGGGGCTTTGATATTTGCCGTGCTGTGGACTATATTTGCTAAGGTTGATATCGTAGTAAGCGCTAACGGCAAGGTCGTGCCCGACGGCGAGATTAAAATTTTAAAATCTCTCGAAAGCGGCGTCGTCTCTAAAATTTTAGTAAAAGAGGGCGATAGAGTAAAAAAGGGTGATCATCTAATCTTAATTGATCCTAGCGTCTCTACGGTAAATTTATCCACCAAGCAAGAGAGCCTAGCTCTACTTGAATACTCGATAAAAAGGCTCGACGCTCTAAGCTCGGGTAGGAGTCTGGACGCCAATATCAGCGCAGATGAACTGAGCTTATACAATACGCAAAAATCAAATTACGAAGAGAGCATAAACGTCTATAATCTAAAAATGCAAGCTTTGCAAATGGGGATAAATTCCACCAATTTAGAGGTCGAGAGGCTAAGCGGAATTTTAAAGATAGATGAAGCAAGACTAAGCAATCTAAATAAAGTAAAAGATATAATAGCGCGCAGGGATCTATATGAACTCAAATCCAAGGTAATCGAGCTAAACTCCAATCTTAAAATTTCAAAAGAGAAGCTTGCCGAGCAAAGGGCAAATTTAGACGAGCTAGCCAAGGAGCTTGAGGCCTTTAAAAGCCAAAGCATATCAAAGTGGCTCGATGAGATGCTAGCCAAGCAGAAAGAAGCCAGCTCTCTAAAGGCGGAGATCAACGCGATCTTGTTTCAAACCAGACAGCAGATCATCTCCTCTCCGGTTGACGGCTTTGTAGGAAAGCTACTAGTAAATACGCAAGGAACCGCCATCACAAATCAAGAAAATTTAATCTCTATAGTGCCTAGCGATAAGCCTTTGATCATTAAAGCGAACGTGCTTAATAAAGACATAGGCTATCTGGAAAACAATCAAAGTGTAGCGATCAAGGTTCAGACCTTCGACTTTCAAAAATACGGCAAGCTAGAAGGCAAGCTCATTCATATCGCAAACGATGCGATAAACGATGAGAAGCTGGGAGAGATCTACGAAGTAAAGATTAGACCGGATTCTACATTTTTGATCGTAGATGGGATCAAAAAGGAGATCGAGCCCGGTATGAGCGTAACTGCCGAAGTAAAAGTAGGCAAACGGCGCGTAATAGAGCTATTTATCTACCCCGTCATCAAATACCTGGACGAAGGACTTAGCGTAAGGTAGGGAAGGGGCAGGATGGCAAGTGGATATTTTACCCTAATGGGTAAGTCTTTGTTTGAATGTGCTGCTCGTTTGAGTAGCTACCTATCCAATCTGTCCTAGCACGGCCTCGCTTTAAATTTAACGCAAGCAAGGGTGCAAGCACGCTACCTAATAAATTTCTAATGTAGTGTCGAGGCAGAGTGAATAGCTGCCGCCTCTATCTTGAGTTGCTGTTCGTTCTAGCAAGCGAGCCTTTAGCCAAAAATGTGACTAAAACAGCCGCTCTAGCCCGAGTGGTTACCTGTCTCGCCTGGTTGGGCACGCCTCTTAAATATCTTACTTTCCATTCGAGCGCCTTGTTTATCCAAGCGAATAGCGGCAATCCAAGCTAACAAAAACGATATCTTTGCGATAGGCGAGATTATCACCGCCGGTATTATGAAGCGGCGGAATTTTATGAGTGTTGTTAAGCGGAGCGCCGCGTAGCATTGAGGGGCATGCGGCGCCAGGGGGAGATCAATTCCCCCAGCCGCTCGCAAACATCTGCATTATATCCGGATTATTTTTCATATCATCCATCGAGATATTGCTCATACCGTTATTTGAGGCGTAAGCGTTGAGATCCTCGATGATCTTATTTATCTTGCTAGCAGTGATATACTCTCCGCTAGCAAGCGCGATCTGCTCTATAGCACCGCCGCCGAATTGATCATTTATATGGACAGTATCGTTTTCGCCGTATTTTAATACAAGATCATTGGCAACTCTTTGGAAGGTAATGTTTTCTTTACCGATCCCCTCTTTAAATCTGATCGTATCGTTACCGTGGTTATCATAGATAGTATCCGCTCCGTCGCCTCTACCGAATATATAGGTATCGTTATCTCTACCGCCTTCCAATCTATCATTACCGGCTCCACCTTCTAGGATGTCGTTACCGTCGCTACCGTAAAGCCTATCTTCGCCTTCGCCGCCATAGATGGTATCGTTGCCGTCCTCTCCGGATAGAATATCACTACCTTCTCCACCGTAAAGGGTATCGTTACCTTCTTGTCCATAAAGGGTGTCATTACCGGCATCGCCATAAAGGATATCATCTCCATTATTGGCGAATATCGTATCGTCTCCGGCTTGCCCATGAATTTCATCGCTAGCATTTGCTCCGTAGATAGAATCGTTGGCATCGGTTCCTTTAAACATAGTTTGTTTTTCTAGTTCGCTAAGCGATAGTTTCGTTCCGTCTGCAAATTCGAAATTCTCTATCATGCCGTTATTATAGTAGCTTCCATTCCAATTGTAGGCATTATTTATAGTAATCTTATCTTCGGTTCCTTTAATAGAAATTTCAAGATGCTGTATATCTTGAGCTCTTTTTACAATTAGATCTTTTAGGCTAATCCCCTCTTTAAATCTGATCGTATCGTTACCGTGGTTATCATAGATAGTATCCG
>CAJPSJ010000221.1 GCA_905373295.1 uncultured Campylobacter sp.
ACGATAGCGACTAAATTTTATGTTTTCAAGGCGCGGGTCTCGGCGAGTAAAATTTGAGCTAAAATTTACAAATTTGACTCTAAATTTAAATGTAAAATTTCAAGGCGAAGTATCGCGAGATGGATTTAAGGGTTGCGACGTAAAAATTTAGCGTGGGCTGGACAAGGTAGTCCGCCGAGCTAAATTTTTACTAGCTCCGTTAAAGACGCTCGCGAGGCAAGCCGCAAAGTTAAATTTGATCGCCGCTTAGCATTATGTACCCGCTTTCGCTAATGTTTTTAAATTTAACCCCCAGCTCCCGCTTCAGCCTCAGCACGACGTTTTGTATCGCGCCCTTGCTCGTTTGCTCGCCCTCGTAGACGAACTCCTCGATCATCTCGTAGCTCACGAGCTTGTTTAGATTATACGCGAAGAGCCAAAAGAGCTTGTTTTGCAAAAATGAGAGATAGATCTCCTCGCCGTTTTTGTAGATCTTTTCTTTGGCGAGATTTATGCTAGTTTGCGGGCCCATACGCACGAGCTTTTCGCCCTTTTTCGTAGGTTAGAGCCACGAGCAGGCGGCAAAGCGCGGCGATATCGACGGGCTTTTTTAGAAACGACGCCGCGCCGTGCTCGATGCTTTTGATGAGGTTGTCGTCGGTGTCGTAGGAGGTAAAGACGATAAATTTTTGCGCCGGTTTGATGCGCATCATCTCCTTCATCATCTCAAAGCCGTTCATCCCGGGCATGTGGATGTCGGTGATGACGACGACGGGCGCTAGCTTTTTAAAGCGCTCCAGCCCCTCTAGCCCGTCTGCCGCGCCCCAGACGCTAAGGCAGTAGGGTTTTAGTCCGCCTATTAGCAGCTCCCTTGCGATCTCGTCGTCTTCTACGATGAGGACGGTTAGGTCTTTAAGCAGCTTTAAGTGCTCTTGCATCTCACTCCTTTAAATTTGTCTCAAAGCCGAGCTCAAACGTCGTCGGATCGCCCGCGCTTAGAAGCCTGATGTCGCCTGAAAGTTTCTCGTTTGCTAGCTTTTTGCCAAAATACAGCCCGATGCCACTTCCTTGCTTTTTGGTAGTTTTTGGCTGGGTTAAAATTTTATCCCGAAGCTCCTTGCTCACGCCGCTGCCGTAGTCCGTGACGGATATTTTGCACATGCCGTTTTCAAATTTGACGTCCAAAAAAACTTGCCGCTTTGCAATCTCGTCTTTGTATCGCTCCACGACCGCGTCCTTTGCGTTGTGAATGAGGATGAGTAAAATTTGCTGTACGATGCCCATGCGCTGCGTGGCCTCTTCGTCTTTAAACTCGCGCAAGCTTACCGCGACGTTTGCCTTGCTAAGCTCGGTGTGCATGAGCTTTAGCAGGTCTTTTATGCAGCGCTGCACGCTAAATTTTTGCGGGCTGTCGCTCGTTTTGTAAAAATTTCTAAAAATCTCGATCGTATCGCTTAAAAGCACGGTCGCAGCCTGCCCCTTTTGCAGCATATGCTCTAGCGTGGCGGCGTCTAGTTTGCCGTCTTTTTGCAGCATGAGTAGGCTTGAGATCATCAAATTTAGCGAATTTACGGGCTGGATAAACTGATGATTTATGCCGCTGATTAGCTCGCCTGCCTCGCTCATACGGGCTTTGTGCTTGAGCAGAGCCTCGTAGTCGTCTTGCAGGTTTTTGATTTTTGAGTACATAAAGTTATGTAGGAAATTTGCCACGAGCGCCAGCGCCGCGAAGGCAAAAAGCAGGATGAGGGCGTTTTTTAGCGCGGAGTTAAGCAGCGTGGCGAGCTCCTTTTCGTTATCGGTGCCTGCGCCGATGAACCAGTTTAGCGTGGGGATCTCGGCGACGGAGATGAAATTTGAGCCGATATTTAGGCTCGTGATGTCCTCGTCACGCAGAAAAAGCTCTTTAAATTTATCCTCGATCTGCTTTTTTAGCGACGCATCCTTCATCGGCGTTAAAATTTCGCCGCCGTGAGTTACGATAAAGGCGTAGGAATCGGGCGCGAGCTTAAATTTTTCCATATTTTTTAGTATGTTTTGCAGCTTCACTACGCCGCAAAACACCCCAGCAAACGAGCCGCCGTCCATGACGGGCACGCATAAATTTAGCGTCGGCTCGCCTAAAATTTTATGGCGCTGCATAAAATTTACCGTGGGCGCTAGCGTGTTTTTGGTCTCCTCAAACCACACAAGCCCCGTGCGCAGGCTCTTTGGCATAGCTTCATCGTCGCCCTCTAGCTCCTTGCCGTCTACGAAAATTTCTCCGTCCTCGCGTAAAAACTGCAAGGCGTCGAATTCTGCGGAGTTTTCTTTAAAAAGCCGTATGAAGCCGCCCAGTTTTTCGCCGTCTTGCGAGATGCCCGCATTTTCTATAAATTTAGCCGCGCGCACCAGCGAGTGCAGTCGCTCGTCCAGCCAAAACGAGAAGTTCCCGACCATATTTTCGCTAGCGGCGATCTTGTTTTTATCCGCGAGCGTCGTGATCTGCGCCTTGGCGTCGTCGTAGTTTTTCACGCCCAAAAGTACTACGAAAAGGCTTGCAAAAATGATGATGAAGTAAATTTTAAAATTATGCTCGCGTAAGGCTCTCATGCGGCGAGTATAGCAAAATCGGTCTAAATTTAGACCGATTTAAGCTTTTTTGAGGGTTAAAATTTTGCAAATAAACATCGCGGCAAGCACGACGAAGCAGACGCCAAAGCCAATCAGCGTGCAGTCGGCCATCGACATAAATTTGCTTGATGGGATCAGATACCAGCCGTCCTCGTAAAGATCGACGAGATATTTTTGAAATCCGCTTAGCGTGACGCCGTCGGGCACTAGCGGATTATCGTAGCCGCAGTCGCCCGTAGGCAAAAACCAATCGGGCGCCCACCGCTCAAGCGGCAGACCGAAAGGATAGTGCGGCTCGGTCGAGCAGCCCTGCACGCCAAACGGATCGTCTCCGTGCACGGCGTCGTGGATCTTGGCGAGCTTTACGCTATACATTATGCCCTGGATCGCGCCCCAAAAGGCTAGCAGGTAGCCAAGCGCGGCGAGGAGTAAATTTTTAGGATTTACGATCGCGACTAGCCCTCCTAGCGCCATGCACAAAAATGCAAAGCGGATATAGACGCACTGCTCGCAAGGCGGCATATAGACGTAGTTTTGAAACAGCGAGTGCGCGAGGATAACAAGCCCCACGCTCACCGCTACGAGGATAGCCCACGGCAGGCGGCTATCTGCGAATTTCGCTATTTTTTCCGCAAATTTCATGCCGCGCCCTATTTTTTGAGCAGCTCTTCAATTAGCTGCGCCATGCCGTCGATTGAGCTGATGGACTTTGTCATGATTAGGTATTTGCCGTTTACGACAAAGGCCGGCACGCCTTGGATCTTGGCTACGTCGTAGCTCTCGTCCCATTTTTTAAGTAGTTCAGCGACTTTCGGGTCCTCTAGCTTTTTTTGATAGTCCGCTTCGCTAATGCCAGCCGCATCAAGCCCCGTCTTTAAAAACGCAGCCTCGTCCTTGCCGTCGCTCCAGCGCTGCTTTTGATCGTGATAGGCCTTGTAGTAGGCAAATTTAGCCTTTTTAAACAGCGAATTCTCATCCAGCAGGCTCACGCCCTTCTCCTCGTCCATCACGGCTAAGACGGCGAAAATTTTACTCGCCG
>CAJPSJ010000222.1 GCA_905373295.1 uncultured Campylobacter sp.
CCGCCTGATAAAGGATGCTACGAGCGCAAATTTTATCACGCTCTGCCCGGGCGTGCGGCCGTTTGGCGAGAGTGCGGCAGATCAAAAACGAGTGGCGGATCTGGGCGCCTCGCGCGAGGCGGGGGCTGATTTTATCGTGGTAGGTCGGCCGATCTATCAAAGCGCCGATCCGCGCGAAATTTGCGAGAGGATTTTGGATCAAATTTAACGCCCGAGCTTACATAAAATTTGACGCAAGCTCGTTTTAAGCGCCGTTTCCGCGTGAAAGAAATTTTAATCAAAATGCGCACAGAGGCGGCTAGGATGACGCCAAAGCGCCGTCGTCATCTTTTTACAAAATCCGTTGGAGTTTGAAACGTAGGAGCTTTGCCGATAGCCGCCGTATGGTTAGCATGTAAAATTTGCTCTGTTGGAGTTTGAAACTCGCGGTAAAGTATAGCGCTTTCGACTACAACCGGTTCAAATTTACCCGTTAGAATTTGAAACAAACGCATCAGATTTTTGCATTTGGCGCAAGGCGGAAGCGTAAATTTACTCCGTTGGGGATTAAAAACGTTTAAGCTTTACCGCGCCCAAGCCCCCTGCTAGCTTGCGGATAAAATTTCCGATAACAAGCGCGGCAGCGGACGTCTTAACACTAAAAAGCGGCGCGCATAAGCGTAGCGGCAGCCCGGCGGCGAGGTAAAATTTTAAAAATTTTTCGCATCCCGTGGATAAAATTTTAAAATTTGCCTCACACGAGTGAAATTTTGAAATTCTGCACTCTCAAGGGGCTTTAAAATTTTATCCAAATGGCGAGCCGAGCGAAATTTAAATAAAGATTGGAGTAAAATTTGAGTAAAGGCGCGAGCGATTTTAAGAAAATCCCCTATGTCGGCGAGGCGACCGAGGCCGATCTGTTGGCGCTGGGCTACGAGGGCATCGCTTCGCTAAAGGGCGCGGATCCGGACGAGATGTTTGAACGCACAAAGGCGCTCGGGCGCGGCGTAGCGGCTAGCGCAAAGTATAAACATAGCCGCAATATGAAATTTTGATTTTATTCACAGGCACGCTTTGCTAGGAAGCAGCCTACACGAAATATAAAATCGCTCCGATTTCTGGCAAACGCGCGCCGAACCGTATATGCGTCGTAAATACAAAAACGGCGACAGTCGGCGTCTTTAGGCGCACACGGCGCGGCCTTTCACGACGGCAAGGAGCGGTGGCTTATATTTAATAATCACGCTATGGAGAAAATGAAATAGGCGGCGCGAGTTTTGCTTTTTATGGTAAATTTTACAAACGCGGCGCAGATTATCGCGCGAGCTTTGTGAACACAATGCGATAGAGCGACACAGAGCGTAAATTTTACGGGCGCCGTATAATGGGGCGCTGCGAAGCGTAAGGATGATAGGGATGAAATTTTTTGCTATTTTGATTTTGTGCGCGAGCGCGCTTTTGGGCGAGACAATCAGCGCGAAATATGAGATTTCGTTTGGCGTTTTTGGCGCGGTCGGCAGCGCAAATACGCGGCTCGTGCGGCAGGGCGATCGCTACGAGATCGTAATGGACGCCGTTGCGCAGGGCGTCGCGGGCAGCCTGAGCGGACAAAGGCACGAAAGCTTCCGCTCAAAGGGGCGTATCGTGGCGGGGCTTTTGATGCCCGATCTCTACGTCCACGAGGTCTCGCGCAAAAAGGGCAAAACGACGAAAAACGAGCGCAAAACCTACGCCTTCGACTACGCGCGCAAAACGATAAAATTTCAAAAGTTCAAGGGCACGGGCGGCGAGCTACAGCTCGTAAGCGATGAAATTTTGCCCTACTTCGCGACGAACGACCTGCTGAGTTTGTTTTTCAATTTCTCTAAAATCCCGCACTCGGGCGATAAATTTTTCGTCCGAGCCGCGGGCGCAAAGAGCGCTGACGGAAGGATCGACATCGAAAGACCGCGCGGAAGCGCCGCCGCAAATATCGCGAGCGAGCTTGGCGTCGCGCCGCCTAGCGATGCGGATACAAACTCCGGCGCAGCGGCAAGCGCAAGCTCTAGCGGAGCAGATACGAAAACCGGCGCAACGGACGCAAATTTTAAAGGGCGCGGCGCGGGCACAGATAAACAGGCTACGGCGATTTACGTGGTTTTCATCAACCAGCCGATATTTTCGAGCAGCCGAGGCGAGCTGCACCTAAGCCTAAACGAGCGCGGCTACGCCGATCGCGCCGTTTTGAAGGACGTGCTGCTCTTCGGCGACATCCGCGCGCGGCTTGTGGAATGAGACTTCGTAAATTCGAAAAATGCCTGAATTAAAAATTTTTAACTCTTAAAAGATAATTTGGCGCGTCTAGGTCTTTATTAAATTTTAATTTCATATATTTTTTAAGCTCGTTATATTCTTTATTAGTGGGTATAAATATAAAAAATTTATTGTAAAGCGCGTCTATAATTAAAGCATCGACAAACCTACATGAAAATAAGCCACCCTTAAACAAATGAAAAATCATTTGCGGTATAAAAAGAAAGATGACCGCTCCCATGCAGCAGAATAACATTATAAAGACTATCATAGAGTCATCAAATATCGCACCATAAATATAAGCGAGTACGTATATGGCGAGGCAGGTTTTTCCTATAATTCTTTCCGTTTCCGTATATTTATGTGTTTCGCTTTCATAAACAAGTGCGAAAGTCTTTTTAAAATATAAAATATCATCAAATTTCATTACAAGCTGCTCGCCTGATTTTATACATTTTATGCTTGAGTTTAAAAATATAAATTTTCTTCCGTAATGCTGCGAAAAACCCTTAAGGACTCTGGCAACTAAAGGTACAGTAAGTAAAATATTTGCAACTTTTCTATCGTAGGGGATATTAAATACTAAATTTATAAACATGGCAAAACAAAGCAACGCTACTATAGCTATAATATTTACGATCGGCATATAGTCTTTGATGACCAACGGCTCTTTATCGTAATCACGAGTTTTAGCGCCCCGCGATGAAACACCGCCCGGGTTTAAATTTTGAAATTTTACCTCATCTTTTGAGTTTAAATTTGTATCTCGGAAATTTGCGCCGCAAAGATGATCGGGTTGCAATTTGGGGTATGTTTGATTAAAATTCGCATTTTTAAAGCTTTTACTACTCAAATTTATATCATTTAAATTTAATGAGCTGCGATCCGTTGCATCGTTTAAATCCGCATCGTCAAAGATATCGGCGCTAGCGCCTTTTCGAAGCTTTTGCTTTAAGTTCTGGTGCCCTTCGTTTAGAGGCTTTTTAGATTCCTCAAACCGCACTTTATCCAAAAAATATCCTTAAGCTTAAATCGCTCGTATTTTATAACTTCGGGCTTAAATCACAATAAATCGCGCCCGTTTCGCGCGTTTTTGATTTTATTAAAAGATGTATTTTGCATTGCGCCGCATGCAGCGCAATTACGACAGCAAGGCGCGCGACAAAAGAAACGGACCGCATTTTCGGATCGATTCATTTCTTAAATTTTCTTATGAAATCGCTCGCGTCCCGCGCCGTCATCGCCGAGCTCATAACGGCGATCCTGTCGGTTCCCGCGCGTAGGACGGAGGCGAAATTGCGCGGCGTTATGCCGCCTAGCGCGTAGATCTCGCCCGCGAAAAACTCCCGCACGGCGCGGA
>CAJPSJ010000223.1 GCA_905373295.1 uncultured Campylobacter sp.
GCCCTGCTTAAGTCTTACGTTTACGATTACCTTCATCGCTTATCCTAAAATTCTACGCAAAACCTCTTCGTAGGCCACTTTTACGCTACCAAGATCCTGCCTGAATACGTCCTTGTCGAGCTTTTTATCGGTCTGTTTGTCCCAAAAGCGGCAGCTATCGGGGCTGATCTCATCTGCAAGCAGGATATTGCCGTCCTTATCTCTGCCAAGCTCGATTTTGAAATCCACGAGCTTTAAATTTCGCTCATCGAAAAATTTAATCAAGATTTCATTGATCTTGCGCGCGATCTTTTTGAGCTCGTCAAGCTCGCTTTGGCTCTTTACGGCGCCAAGCAGCAAGCAATGCTCGTCGTTTAGGATAGGATCGCCCAGCTCGTCGTCTTTATAGCAAAACTCCACCAGAGCAAACGGAAGCTTCGTGCCCTCTTTGATGCCCAGACGCTTTGTAAGCGAGCCGGTGGCGATATTGCGAGCGATGATCTCAAGAGGGAAAATCTTGCATTTTTTTACGAGCTGCTCGGTCGGACTGATCGTCTCAACAAGCGCGGTGGCGATGCCGTGCTTTTTAAGCAGATCAAAAATCAGCGTCGAAATTTTACAATTCAGCGCGCCTTTGCCGCTCTCTTCGGCTTTTTTGACGCCGTTAAACGCCGTCAGCGAATCTTTAAATTCCGAGATTAAAAGGTCGTCACTTTCGTTAACCGACCACATCTTTTTGCCCTTGCCTTCGTAGATAAGCTCTTTTTTGGTAGCTTGCATCACACTCTCCTTACTTGATGTTTAGAATTTTTATCGCGTCTATTGCGGTTTTTAACTGGATATCGTTATTAATCTGCTCTGCTGTGATGAAATTTTTCTCATCCTTTTTCTGAGCATCTTTTTTCTTGGTCTCAACCTTGGCTAGCTCGCCTTGCAGGTGCTTTTTAAGATCGGCTTCTTTTAGCGAGAATTCATCCTCGTCGCGGCTCGGCACCTTGCCCGGCGCCACTATGAGATCAGGCGTCACGCCCACCGCTTGGATAGTGCGACCACTTGATAGATAGTATCGCGCTATGGTTAGTCGCAAGGCTTCTTTATCCTCGATCGGGAGGATCACCTGCACGCTTCCTTTGCCAAAAGTTTTTTCACCAACCAGCACGGCGCGCTTTAGATCCTGAAGCGAGCCGCTTACGATCTCGCTTGCGCTTGCGCTGCCGCCGTTTACTAGCACTACCAGAGGCAAATCGGTGATCTTCTTTTTAGGATCGGCGTTATGTGCTTCGGTTTCGTTTTTCGCGCGCCCTTTTTGAGAGACAATAAGACCTTTGCTTACGAATAAATTTACAAGCCCGATCGCTTGATCCAAAAGCCCGCCCGGGTTGTTTCGCAGATCTAAAATAATGCCCTTGGCGTCTTTGTGCTCTTTTATAAATTTGCTCGCATCCGGAACTACGTGCTGATCGAAATTCGTAACGCGCAGATATAAAATTTTATCATCCTCGATCATCTTGGCATAGACCGATTCCACTTTGATTATGTCGCGGACGATCTCGACGTCGAAAGGCTTGCTAACACCCTTGCGCACGATCGTTAGAGTGATTTTGGTTTTCGGCTTACCGCGCATTTTTGAGACTGCATCGTCGATCGTAATGCCAAAGGTCGCGTTGCCGTCGATACGCAAGATCACGTCGTTAGCCTGAATGCCCTTTTTATCCGCCGGAGTGCCCTCGATAGGAGAGATGACGGTCAGAGCGCCGTCTTTCATACCCACCTGAATTCCAAGCCCGCCAAACTCGCCCTCAGTCTGGACTTTCGTATCGTTAAACGCCTTTTCGTCCATGTAGCTTGAGTGCGCGTCGAGGTTATTCATAAGCCCCGAGATCGTCTTGTCCACAAGCTCCGAGAATGTCATCTCATCGACGTAATTGTTTTCGACGATCGCAAGCGTCTTGGTAAGCTTAGCTAGCGCCTCCAGACGCGTTTTTTCGCTGTCTGGCTTTTTGGTCGCATTGACCTCTTTGGCTTGTAAATTTCCGGTAAAAAAACTGACGCCTAAAAATAGAGAAAATATGAATCCCAAGCCGAAGAAGAGGTGTTTTTGTCGCAAAGTTTATCCTTGAAAGTAAAATGGAGTGAATTTTATAGAAAATTGGCTAAAAATAAGGTAAATTTCATACTAAATTTGCGCGTTTACGGATAAATTTAAGCCGAAAATTTTAAAATCTCACTAAAAAACCTTGACATAAACACACTAAAGTTATATAATGCAATCAACTTCAACTTTAGGAGAAAATTTATGAACGAAACTATTGAAATTTTAACCGACAAAATGCGCTCTTTGCTCGAAAGCAGCGTTTCTTTAGCGATCCACTCCAAAAATAGCGAAGTGGGCGTATTGCACATGCTCTGGGCTTTGGTAGCCGACAGCGGCTCGGTTCTAAATCAAATTTTTAATAAATTTAGTATCGAAAAGACCGCAGTCGAGCTTGAGATCAAAAGCGAAATTTCAAATTTGCCTACGAGCTCAAACGTCACGAAGGAAAACGTGCGTATCTCGCGCGAGCTGATGAACTCGCTAGAGCTCGCAAAGGGGCTGATGACGAGCTCGGGCGATAAATTTATCGCCGTAGATACCTGGCTGATCGCAAATTTAAACGCAGATCCGCTAAAGAAAATTCTGTCTAAATTTGCAGATCTTAGCGAGATCAAAAAGGAGTTTGAGGCGCTTCGCGGTGGCAAAAGCATCGATTCGCAAACCGCCGACGAAACGCTTGAAGCGCTTAGTAAATTCGGCGTCGATCTCACAGCCAAGGCGATCGCGGGCGAGCTCGATCCGGTCATCGGCCGCGACGAGGTGATCTCGCGAATGATGCAAATTTTAATCCGCAAGACGAAAAACAACCCTATCCTACTGGGCGAGCCGGGCGTGGGAAAAACCGCAGTCGTCGAGGGTCTTGCGCAGCTGATCGCCAAAAAAGAGGTCCCGCTCAGCCTGCAAAACAAACGCGTCATCGCGCTTGATATGAGTGCGCTGATCGCGGGCGCGAAGTACCGCGGCGAGTTTGAGGATAGGCTCAAAGCCGTCATAAACGAGGTCGTAAAAGCCGCAAACGTCGTACTTTTCATCGATGAAATTCACACCATCGTAGGCGCGGGCGCAAGCGAAGGCTCTATGGATGCCGCAAACATCCTAAAGCCCGCTCTTGCGCGCGGCGAACTGCACGCGATCGGCGCTACGACGCTAAAAGAGTACCGAAAGTATTTTGAAAAAGATGCCGCGCTTCAGCGCCGCTTCCAGCCCGTGACGGTCGCGGAACCTAGCGTGAGCGAGGCTACGGCGATCCTGCGCGGCATAAAGGAGCGGCTGGAGGTGCATCACAACGTCACCATCACCGATAGCGCGCTTGTGGCGGCTGCAAGGCTAAGCGACCGCTACATCAGCGATAGATTTTTGCCGGATAAGGCGATCGATCTCATTGACGAAGCGGCGGCGGAGCTTAAAATGCAGATCGAAAGCGAACCCAACGAGCTTGCCAAGGCCAAGCGCGACATCCTCACGCTTCAGGTCGAAAAGGAAGCCCTTAAGATGGAGGATGACGGCAAAAACGACGAGCGGCTCGCGCAGATCGACAAAGAGATCGAAAATTTAA
>CAJPSJ010000224.1 GCA_905373295.1 uncultured Campylobacter sp.
GAATTTAAAGTGAAGTAATATACGAGAGGAATTAAAATTTAAAACAATTCTAGGCTAAAAGCCATACTTCTGCGGTATGTCGTTGGCAAAGAGATTAAAATTTTAAAGCAAGTTCCAGACGAGGCGATAAAAACGATAAAGTAGCGGCGCGGAGGGTTAAATTTTAAAAATTCTACGTAAAAGCAAAAGCAAAATTCTAAGAATTTCAAGTGAAAAATCTGGGCTTTTAGCGGTGTTTTGAAATAGCAGAGGGCTTTCAGAGGTGCTTGAAATAACAGAGAGCTTCCAGTAGCTTTAATGCCTGCCGGAAGCCCATTTTTATAGTTTATGTATCTTTTGTGCTCGGTTTATGTATCTTTTGTGCTCGAAAGCTCGAAATTCCGCTTGTCAAAAAGTCCAAAACCTCAAAAGATTCTGCTAATTTATTCGCAAGCTCCGCTAATGCTTTGTCCTGGGCTTGCCGCGGTTAAATTTTAACGCTTTCGCGTTACTCACCGCTAAAGCCTGGTGGACCAAGCTTAGCGGATTACAAGACCTTGCGGAATTCCGCGTCTGATAACCCAAACTAGGGTTTTCTTACCTTTGTAATCTTTGATGTATCGATCGAAGTCATCTGAGCTTTTGACATCGTTTTGACCGACTTGGATGATCACGTCGCCCACCTCAAAGCCGTAATCATCGGCTTTTGAGCCATCTTTGACGCTTAAGACGAGGGCACCCGAGACATCGTCGTCGAGGTTATATTTGCGGCGCAAGCTGTCATTTAACGTCCTTAGCTTTAGCCCCTCTATTGCGCTTTTTGAGTCCTCGCCGGCTGAGCCTAAGGTGGTGGAGTCGGATTTCATCGCGTCTAGCTTGATAGTCGTGCTCTTGCTTTTGCCGTCGCGTTCAAATTCCACATCCACTGAGCTTCCTGGAGCCATTGAGCCGATTAAATTTTTTAGCTCGTTGGCGTTTTTGATAGATTTGCCGTTTATTTTGGTAATCAAATCGCCGCGCTTGATGCCTGCTTTATCGGCAGGCATGTCTTTTTCGACGCTTGAGATTAGCGCGCCCTCTTTGCTTTCATAGAGCTCTTTTTGATCTTTAGACATATCCGAGATCGTAACGCCTATAAAGCCACGCTCGATCTTGCCGTTTGTGATGAGCTTTTCAGCAATCTCTTTTACCATATTTGAAGGGATCGCAAAGCCTACGCCGTTATTTCCGCCGCCGCGACTTAAAATGGCGGAATTTATCCCCAAAAGCGCGCCGCGACTATCTACTAGCGCGCCGCCTGAGTTGCCCGGGTTGATCGAAGCGTCGGTTTGGATGAAATTTTCATATTGATTTAACCCGATATTGTTTTTATTTAGCGCCGAGATTATGCCTTGAGTGATGGTGCCGCCCACGCCGAAAGGATTTCCGATAGCAAATACAATGTCGCCTTCCATAGCCTTGGACGAGTCGGCAAATTTAACCGCAGAGAGATTTTTTTCGTCGATTTTAATGATTGCAAGGTCGGTTTTGGGGTCAGTACCGATCACCTTGGCTTTATACTCTTTATCGCCTTCTAGTAGTGTAACTACGATTTCGTCGGCATTTTCTATTACGTGATTATTTGTGACAATATAGCCGTCTTCGGAGATGATGACACCAGAGCCTAGCGAGCTTCCCTCGCGCTCCTGCTGCTGCGGAATGTCAAAGTCGAAAAATTGCTTAAAAAACGGATCGTCAAACATCTGCGACATCGGACTATTGCCTGCTTTGATCTTGGTTTTAGTCGCGATATTGACGACGGATTTTTTTACGTCCGCAAGCGAGCTGTGATACGAAAGCACCACGTCTTGATTAAAGCCCGGATTTACGCGCTCATAATTGCTTGGAGCTTCTTTAATGTCGATACTGGCGCCAAAAAGCGCACCTGCTAAAGCTATCGATATGATGATCGATTTTTTCATTTTTGCTTCCTTTGTGATAATGAAATTTTGGCGGAATTATAAATTTTGTCCGCTAATATATTCTTAACGCAAAATTAAAATTTATAAATAGAATTTAGCAAACTTGATTGACACTCACTAAAGTTTTATGATATAATCTACATAAATTTTAAGATTTTAAGGATTAAAATGGCAAGTACAAGCAGTTTATACGAAACCTTAGGCGTGGATAAATCAGCAAGCGCCGAGGAGATTAAAAAAGCTTACCGCAGGCTGGCTCGCAAGTATCACCCGGATATCAATAAAGAGCCTGGAGCTGAGGATAAATTTAAAGAGATTAACGCTGCGTATGAAATTTTAAGCGACGAGAAAAAGCGCGCGCAATACGACCGCCATGGCGATGAGATGTTCGGCGGGCAGAATTTTCACGATTTCGCGCAGGGTTCGGCAAACATGGGCGATCTAAACGACATCCTAAACAGCATTTTCGGCGGCTCTTTCGGCGCAAAAAGCGCAGGCTCACGTGGCGGATTTAGTTTCAGCTCTTTCGGTGGTGGCGAGGGTTTTAGTGGCTTTAGCGGCAGCAGTTTCGGCGGCGGATTTGGCGGCACACAGAGCCTAGATACGCACAGCTCGATTGAAATTCCTTTTGAGACCGCGATACAAGGTGGCGAGATGAGCGTGCGCGTGGGCGGTGAGACGGTTAAATTTAAAGTGCCCGCGGGTATAAATGCGGGCGAGAAGCTGCGCATAAGGGGCAAGGGACAAAAATCAGGCGCTCAAAGCGGCGATCTGATTTTAGAGATAAAAATCGCGCCTAGCGCCGAGTATACGCGCGAAGGCGACGATCTTTTCAAAAAAATAGATATTCCTTTGAAAACGGCGATGTTTGGCGGAAAGGTAGAAATTTCGACGCCGAGTAAAAGCGCAACAATAAAGATCGCAAAAAATACCAAAAACGGGCAGAAATACCGCTTAAAAGGCTACGGCGTGCAAAACCGCAAAAGTAAAATTTTAGGCGATCTATATGCGGTGGTAAATGTCGTTTTGCCCGACGTCGATTCGCTGGACGAGGACGTCAAAGCCGCGCTGCAAAAGCTATAAGGAGGCACCAAAATGCATGATTACGATGAGCCGGTTTATCTCATATCGATAGTCTCGAAGGTCCTAGATATCCATCCGCAGACGCTGCGGCAATACGAGCGCGAAGGACTCGTAAGCCCGGGGCGCACGGAGGGCAAGATGCGCCTGTACTCGGCGCATGATATGGACCGCATACGCATGATTTTAAACCTTACAAAGGAGCTTGGCGTCAATCTTGCGGGCGTGGACGTGATCTTTCGCCTGCAAGAAAGGATCGCCGAGTATGAGCGCGAGATCGAGGAGCTGCGGGCTAAAATTTTAGAGCTTGGCGGAGAGACAGAATAAAGGTCTGAGAGATAAATGCGAGATAAAAATTTTAAGGCTCCGCAAAAATCGGATCCTGGCGCTATAAGCTGAAATTTTAATGCTATCAAAAAGCAAGATCGCCTCGTAAGCGTAGATTCAAGCGATAAATTTTGATTTTCAGAGAGGATTTGTGGGCGCGTTAAATTTCGCGTCAAATTTAAAGTCGCGCCAAACAAACCCAGGTAAATTTTCTTGCAATTAAATTTTAAAACCGCCTTGATCTAATT
>CAJPSJ010000225.1 GCA_905373295.1 uncultured Campylobacter sp.
CGTACCTTGGATCATAATAGTTTTTATGATTTATTTGATTTATTATTTTATCTCCCGCTCCGAAAAGCGTCTAAATACCCTTGAAAAGCGCCTAAATAAGATAGAAGAAAACTTAAGCGAGATAAAAAAGGCTACCGAAGCCAACAGGCTCTTGATCGAAGAAGCAAAGCTGGACTCTGAAGATGACGCAAAAGAGCAAGAATAAAATTAAATTTAAATCCATGATCTCGCTAGCTTAGCCTTTTTGCCAAATATCTCGTGCTGAAAATTATGAATATATTTTATAGTGCACTTTGGCATTTTTGAAAGATATTTTGCCGCAACGTCGAAACCGCGAAGTGCAAGAAGCTCATACGTAACTAATTCTTAAATTTTACGAAATTTAAAATTCGCGCTTTAAGCCTGCTCCGCCACGCAAATCCACGCGAATTAATAAATCAAAATTCCAGCCATTAGCCGCAAATTCCATAGAATTTCAAATAATGCCACATAAAATTAAAATTCTGCCAAAATCCATCCCTCAATTCAACTTCTTAAAATTTTGCGCAAATCCCTCAGCTAAAATTCTAAACTACAAAATTTTAGTATTTAAAATCATATTAATCAACCCCACCGCAGCAGCAAAGCCTATGGGTTCACGCTGCACGCCACTTCAGGCTGATATCTCCGAAAGCTTAAAAGTATAAGACCATAACCTCTACAAGCTAACGATAAAATTTAATCATAATTTTTAAAAACCAAAATTTCAAAAGCACGGAATTTTGTCCCAGGATTTGAATTGAGTAAAAAGCCGGCGAAATGCAGGAGCTTCTAAAACGCAAAATTTATCCATTGGAATTTTTCTCGCTCATAAGCGCTTCAGCGATGAGCTCCAACGGATTTATGCACCTCGTCTGCGAGCCGCTTAAAGAAAGCGAATTATTTAGCTGCATCCTGCACGCACTGCACTCAGCAGAGACTACGCGCACAGGCAGATCTGCCATTGCACGCGCCTTAGCTAATCCCGCTGCGCGCGCGAGCTCGTAGCGCTCGGTCTGCATCGTCACGCCGCCAAATCCGCAGCATTTATTAGGTTCATCCATCTCGGTTATTTCGTAGTTTTGAGCGAGCAAGCCGCGCGGCTCTTTCCAAATACCCTGCATTTTGCGGGCATGGCACGGATCGTGATAGGTAATTGCTAAAGCCCTTTTGCCGCGGCGCATCAAAAGATCACTTAAGTTTGTAAATTTATAAAAGTATTCGCTCGCCATAAAAATTTTACTCGCAAGCTTTTGCGCACGGGCTTTCCATTGCGGCTCATTTTCAAAAAAATGCACGTAATCCACCCGCAACATCGCAGAGCACGTAGCCTCGGGCACGATAATAGCATCAAGAGCAGGCATGACTTTTTCGAAATATGCTATATTAAATTTTGCCGCGTGTTCAACCGCTGCAAAATCTCCTGTAAAATACGCAGGAGCGCCGCAACAGGCTTGTTCCTTCATCAAATTTACGTTTAGCTTTAGCGCTCGTGCGATACGTAAAATCGCCTCTCCTACGCCCGTGTAAGCGTAGTTTGCCATGCAGCCTATAAAAATTCCGATAGTTTTTTCGCCACCGTTGTCGATAAATTCTGCGTGCGAGTTCATAAAACTCTTTTTTGCAAGCGCAGGTAACAAGCGCTCTTTTTTAAGTATTGGTAAGCCAAATCTAGGCGACATAGAGCTTTGCGTATCTTTTCGCATCTTAAAGCCACAGCTAAGAAACACGTATCCAAGCGCTGCTGCTAGATCCAGCGCTTTGCGGTGCCCGAGCAGCCAAAACGCAGCTTTTTTGTACCACGCGATGCCAAATTTTTCCGCAATGCGCGCGCGAACATTCTCGATTGCCGTATCTATGGGCAAAGACTCGCCGCAAATATCTACGCAGTTGGTGCATAAAAAGCAGCTTTCAAAAATTTTCTTAGCGTTTTTATCAAGCTTTAGCTCATTTCTGCCGTAAGCGCCCAAAAGATCCACAAACCCGCGTGGGCTCGTTACTTCATCGCCGTTAATGCCATGAATCGTGCAGACTTGGATACATTTACCACATTTTACGCAGCGCTCGCTAAGTGCCGCAAAATCGAACGCTACAAGCTTTGCCCTACTCATAGCTGCGCCGCTTAAACGGTTTTAGAAAAGCGCTTCTCGCCCAAATTTTTACCCATATACTCATCAAAGCACATAGCGATATTGCGGATCAAAAGCGTGCCGGTGGGCGTTACGGAAATTCTATTCGGCGAGACTTGCACGAAATCCTTTAGCGCCTCAAGCTGCTTTAAGCTCGCATCAAAGTGCTCGAAAAATTTTATCTTAAATTTCTCCTCGATCGCCTCTATATCGACGCAAAAATTACTCATCAACCCCATAATCACCTCTTTGCGCAGTAGATCCTCTTCATTTAGCAAAACGCCCCTGCAATACGGCAGCCTGCCTTCATCGATCGCAGCCTCGTAAGCGTCCATATCTTTGAAATTTTGCGCGTAGTGGCGCGCACCCTCGCCGATGCTAGTTAGCCCGATGCCGATCAGATCGGCGCCGCCTTTGGTCGTATATCCCTGGAAATTGCGGTGTAGCGAGCCGTTTTTAAGTGCAGTATGAAGCTCGTCCGCGGGCTTTGAGTAGTGATCCATACCGATCATCTCATATCCGTTCGCGCTTAAAAAATCGTGCGTAAATTTTAAAATTTCAAGCTTTACTTTAGGCTCGGGCAGTGTCGTCTCGTCAAATTTACGCATAGATTTTTTGATCCACGGCACGTGCGCGTAGTTAAAGATCGCAAAGCGGTCCGGATCAAGCGAAAGCGCAAGCTCCAGCGTGCGCTTAAAGCTAGCTAGGCTCTGATACGGAAGGCCGTAGATCAGATCCATATTTATCGATTTTATCCCCCTCGCGCGCGCCATGGCTATGACGTCCCTCGTAAGCTCGAAAGGCTGGATGCGGTGGATCTCCTTTTGTACCTGCGGATCGAAGTCCTGTACGCCGTAGCTTATGCGGTTAAAGCCGTTTGAAACGAGCGCGTCAAGCTGCTCGGCGTTCAAAAACCGCGGATCGATCTCGCAGCTGATCTCGGCTTCAGAGCTAAAGCTTTTAAAATATTTTTTGATATTTTTTATGTGGCGCGCAAGCTGTTCGGCGCTAAAATATGTAGGCGTACCGCCGCCGAAGTGCATCTGCACGACCTGGCGCGAGCCGTCCACGACGCCGCTTAAAATTTGCATTTCGCGCTCGATATAGTCCAAATACCGATCCATCTTGTCGCGCTTGCCGGTGTAGATTACGTTGCAGCCGCAAAAATAACAGGCGGAGCGGCAAAATGGCATGTGAAAGTAAAGCGACAGCGGCGTGGAGCTTTTTTGATTTTTCAGCTCGTTCAAATATCCGTCGTAGCTGAAATTTTCGCTAAATTCCAAAGCGGTCGGATAGCTCGTGTAGCGAGGCCCCGGGCGCGAAAATTTCGCGTAAGCATCAAAGTCTATACTATTCACGGCTGCCCGCCTTGGTTTTGATAAGCTCTTCGATATCAATGAAAAGGTTTGGATGCAAACTTTTTACGCGCGAGACGACGGCATCGACG
>CAJPSJ010000226.1 GCA_905373295.1 uncultured Campylobacter sp.
CAGGCAGAATTCTGATCCGCTTCGGCTTCTAAATTTAAAGCGTCAGGATCGGAATCTAGGGTTTCAGAATTTGAAGCTTCGGAATTTGAAGATTTATAATTCAAGAATTTAGAATTTGAGACTTCGGAATTCGGGGATTCAAAATTCAGGAATTCAGAATTTAAAACTTCAAAATTTGAGGCTTCGGAATTTTTGGTTTCAGAATTCGGGACTTTAAAATTTTCACCGTTAGAATTTTGTTCCAAGCCCAGCTTTGGCTCCTGATGCCGCTTTTGTAGTAGCTTTCTTAATTCCTCAAGCCTGCTTTGATCCATTCTTGCCCCCCGATAAGGCGCTTTCAAACTCGCTTATTTTTGCTCGTGCTTTTCATCGCCGCTAGCTCCTGCGCCAAAAATTCCCCCGTGTAGCTACCGGTCTTTTTAAAATCTTTTGCTAGCTTTTCTGGGGTGCCGCAAGCGACGATCCGTCCGCCGCCCTCGCCGCCTTCGGGCCCCATGTCGATGATGTAATCGCAGTTTTTGATGACGTCCAGATTGTGCTCGATCACAAAGACGGAATTTCCCAGATCGACCAAATGATGCAGTACCGCCACCAAGCGATCTACGTCTGCAAAATGTAGCCCCGTCGTGGGCTCGTCTAGGATATAGAGCGTGTTGCCCGTGTCGGTGCGGCTTAGCTCCTTGGCGAGCTTGACGCGCTGTGCCTCGCCGCCGCTAAGCGTCGTGGCGGGCTGGCCTAGCGAAACGTAGCCGAGCCCGACGTCCGCGAGCGTCTTTAGCTTTTGATAAATTTTAGGTACGGCTTTGAAAAATTCGAGCGCCTCGTCGATACTCATCGCCAAAACGTCGGCTATGCTTTTGTTTTTGTATAAAATTTCAAGCGTCTGCGCGTTGTATCTCGTGCCGTGGCACACGTCGCAAACGACGCTGATATCGGGCAGAAAGTGCATCTCGATCGTGATCTCGCCCTCGCCCGCGCATTTTTCGCAGCGCCCGCCCTTGACGTTGAAGCTGAAGCGGCCGATCTTGTATCCGCGCAGCTGAGCTTCCTTCGTCGCGGCAAAAAGCGCGCGGATCTCGTCCATCACCCCCGTGTAGGTCGCGGGATTGCTGCGCGGAGTGCGTCCGATCGGGGTTTGATCCAGATAGATCACTTTATCCAGGCTCTCAAGCCCCGAAATTTTAGCGCCCTTTACCGCGTGCACCTTTCTGGCGCGATTTAGCTCCTCAAGTGCCGTCGGCAGTATGGTTTGCAGCACCAAGGAGCTCTTGCCGCTGCCGCTAACGCCCGTGATGCCGACTAAATTTCGCAGCGGAAATTTTGCGCAAAGGCCGTGGATGTTATTGATATTTACGTTTTTGATACTTAGCCAAAGCTCCTGCTTGCGGTGCTTTTGGTAGTTTATCTCCTTTTGGTTATTCAGATACAGCGCGGTTTGCGTATTGCTTTTAAGCAGATGCGCGACATCCCCTGCGAATACGACCTCGCCGCCTAGATTGCCCGCCCCAGGGCCGATATCTACGACGAAGTCCGCCGCCTCGATCGTCTTTTTATCATGCTCGACGACGATTACGGAATTTCCCTTTTCTTGCAAGCTTCGCAGCGTCTTGATGAGCTTTTGCGTATCGCGCTCGTGAAGCCCGATGCTAGGCTCATCAAGCACGTACATCACGCCGCTAAGACCAGAGCCGATCTGGCTTGCGATACGAATACGCTGTGCCTCGCCGCCGCTGATGGTGCGCGCATCGCGCCCCAGCGTGAGGTATCCAAGCCCAACGTCTTTTAAGAAAAACAGCCTTTCGTTTATCTCTTTTAGGATCGGTGCCGCGATCTGCGCGTCCTTTTCGCTTAAATTTGAAAACCGCCTCTCGTCGCTGAAAAATTCCACACAATCCGCGATACTCATATTTATCACATCGCCGATGCCCTTATCTGCGACCTTTACGGCTAGGCTTTCGGGGCGCAGGCGCAGCCCGCCGCAGTCGGGGCAGATTTTTTCGCTCATATAATCGTCCAGATCGCTTTCGTTTTTGAGCAGATCGTAGGCGTATTTGATCGCGCCCTCAAATTTACGCACGAGCTTATGTTTTTTCCAGTAAAAATCGATCTCTTTGACGCTGCCGTAGAGGATCAGCTTTTTTTGCTCCTCGCTTAAGTTTGCGTACGGGATTTTGACGTTTATGCCGTTTGCTTCGCAAAATCCGAGTAGAAATTTATAGTAATAGCTCTTGTTAAAGCCCGACATTACCTTGATCGCACCGCCCTCGATCGAGGCGTTTTCGTTGATGATCTTGCCCAGATCGAGGCTAAATTTTATCCCCAGCCCGTCGCAGCTCTCGCACGCGCCCTTTGGGGAGTTGAAGCTAAACGCGAGCGGTTCGAGCGGCTTGAATGAAATTTTACAATCAAAGCACGCCATATGCTCGCTGTAGTGGATCAAGCTCTGCGCGAGCCCCAGCTCGGCGGCGTTTGCGATCTCCACCTCAAGCTCGCCGAAGCTGAGCTTGAGCGCCTTTTCGACGTCGCTTGCGATGCGGATGGAATTTTCCTCGTCGATGATCGTGCGGTCGATGATGACCTTGATCGAGTGCTTTTTCGTCTTGCTTAGCTCGATCTCCTCATCCAGTCGCACCAGCACGCCGTCGATCTGAGCGCGCACGTAGCCCTGCTCGCGTAGGCTCTGTAGCATATCGGCGAAGCTGCCCTTTTTCTCGCGCACCAAGGGCGCGCCTAAGATCACTTTAGCGCCGCGCGGCAGCTTCATAATCTCGGCGATGATGTCGCTGGAGCTCATCTTTGAGATCGGTTTGCCGCATTTGTGGCAGTGCTGCACCCCCACGCGCGCATAAAGCAGCCTCAGATAGTCGTAAATTTCGGTAATCGTGCCCACCGTCGAGCGCGGGTTTTTCGACGTCGTTTTTTGATCGATCGCGATCGCAGGCGTCAGACCGTCGATCTTATCGACATCGGGCTTGCCTACGCGGTCTAAAAACTGCCTCGCATAGCTGCTTAGGCTCTCGACATATCTGCGCTGTCCCTCGGCATATAGCGTATCAAACGCCAGCGTGCTCTTGCCGCTGCCGCTGAGACCTGTAAAAACGACGAGTTTGTCCTTTGGAATTTGCAAATTTATATTTTTCAGATTGTGCTCGCGCGCGCCCGTGATGGTGATGAGATCGTTCATTTTCGCCCTTTTGTGCCAAATTAATCTTACATTATAGCTCAAATTGTTAAAATTGCGCTTTTGGAAGGGGCGGCGATGATACTAATCTGCACGGCTTTGCGCTGCGAAGCCCAAGCGATAATCGAGAGTTTTAAACTTACTCGCGGCGGCGATCTATTCGCAAGCGAGCAGATACTTCTATACATCTGCGGCGTGAGGTTCGGGGCTAAATTTGAAACGGGTGCGGAATTTGTTCGTCGTGCCGATACAGACGCGGAATTCGGGCGCGAGCTTCGCAAGGATCGACGCGGCGCGGACGTAAAATTTAAGCATTCTTCGGATGCGGGCGCGCTCTGCGGCGGCGGTACAGAGACCGGCTCCGCGCAAAATACGACTGAAAATT
>CAJPSJ010000227.1 GCA_905373295.1 uncultured Campylobacter sp.
AGTTACGATACTGCTAAACTGCAGAAGAGCTTTGAAATAGCACTCGCGGACGGGCAGGATGAGCGCGTGCGAAAGGCGGCGATAGAGCGCTTTACGCAGATTTTAGAGCAGTGTAATTTTGTGCTGATTCGCGGCGCCACAGGAGCCGATATGCGCGAGTTAAATTTACAAATCGCAAAAGATCTAAATATTCCCGTTTGCGGATTTTATCCTAACGAAATTGCCGCGCGCATCGGCACGCACTCGATCGCCGCAGCAAAAGCGGTAAGCTTTGCCAGCATATATGAGGATAAAATTTCATTTTCCGCGCTAAGACCTGCACAAGAGGGTGTAAATTCTAAAAAATCGGAGCTTTGCGGCAAAAATTCTGCCTGCGAAAAGGGTGTAAAATTTCACGACGAAAATTCCGCTTGCCAAAGCGGCGCGATAGAGCTTGATAAAGTCCTCGCCGACAAAAGCTACTTCACGGACGCCGCAAGCTCCACGCGCTGTGAAATTCTAACCCCGTTGAAATTTGAAAGCAAGCTCTACGCCAAGGCCCGCGCGAACGTTAAAACCGTCGTGCTTCCAGAAAGCGACGACGAGAGAATTCTGCGCGCGGCTGCGATTATAAAGCAAAGCGGCGCTGCAAATTTGATCCTTTTAGGGCGGCAAGACGAAGTGCAAAAAAGCGCAAGCAAGCTAGATCTCGATCTAAGCGGCGTTAAAATTTTAGATCCGCAGACGGATGCGAATTTGGAAAAATTTGCGCGCGATCTATATGAGCTTCGCAAGGCAAAGGGTATGAGCGAGGCGCAGGCGCGCGATTTAGTGCGCGATCGCACCTACTTCGGCACGATGCTCGTGTATGAGGGGCTGGCAGACGCGATGGTAAGCGGCGCTAGCACTACTACTGCGGAGACGATCCGCCCCGCGCTTCAGATCATCAAGACAAAGCCCGGTATCGCGAGCGTTAGCGGCGCGTTTATAATGTGCCTGGATACGCAGGCGCTGCTTTTTGCCGACTGCGCCGTAGCGCCGAGCCCGAGCGCGGAGTATCTGGCGGGTATCGCGATCTCAAGCGCCGCGACCGCAAAGGCGTTCGGGCTTGAGCCGCGCGTGGCGATGCTAAGCTACTCCAGCGGCGATAGCGGCAGCGGCGATAGCGTAGAATTTATCAAAGCAGCGACACAAAAAGCACGCGAAAAGGCGCCCGAACTTCTTATCGACGGGCCGCTACAATTCGACGCGGCGGTCGATCCGGCGGTTGCCAAGAAAAAAATGCCGAATTCGGCGGTCGCAGGACGCGCGAACGTATTTATCTTTCCCGATCTTAACTGCGGAAATATCTGTTACAAGGCCGTTCAGCGCACCGCAGGCGCCGTGGCGATCGGACCGATTTTGCAGGGCTTAAAAAAGCCGATAAACGATCTAAGCCGCGGCTGCAAGGTCGCCGACATCGTAAACACGATACTTATCAGCGCCATTCAAGCAGGAGAGAATTAATGGATATCCTAGTCATAAATTCCGGCTCGAGCTCGGTTAAATTTAAATTCCACGATATGCTAAATCACGCCTGCATCGCAAGTGGGCTCATCGAGGAGATCGGCTCTACGCACGCAAGCGGAAGTATCAATTGCGCCAATGGACGAAGCATAAAGGTTGAAAACGAGCAAATTCCAAATCACGAGACCGCGATTGCGATCGCGATTGATCTTTTAAAACAAAGCGGAGTAATCAAAGATCTAACTCAAGTAGGCGGCATCGGACACCGCATCGTTCAGGGTGCGGATTATTTCGACGCTCCTGCACTCATAGATGAGGATGTAATGGCTAAAATAGCCGAGCTTGCGCCGCTTGCGCCGCTACACAATCCCGCAAATTTAGCGGGCATCAAATCCTGCCTAAAGATCGCTCCTAAAATTCCAAATGTCGCGGTTTTCGATACGATCTTTCATCAAAGCATTCCGCCGTATGCGTATATGTACGCGCTGCCGTATGAATTCTACGAAAAATATAAGGTTCGTCGCTACGGCGCGCACGGCACATCGCATTGGTTCGTCTCGACGATGGGAGCGAAATTTTTGCGTAAAAAATACGAAAACTTCAACGCCATTACGCTACATCTTGGCAACGGCTCGAGCGTGAGTGCTATAGAAAACGGCAAATGTATCGACACCTCAATGGGGCTAACGCCGCTTGAAGGTATCATCATGGGCACCAGATGCGGCTCGATCGATCCTGCGATCATCCCATACATCGAGCGCGTCGCGGGTTACAACGCGCAGGATATGGACGTCATAATGAACAAAAAAAGCGGACTTTTGGGCATCTGCGGCGCAAGCGATCTGCGAAAAGTATATGAAAAGATGGAAGGCGGCGAGCCACGCGCGAAACTCGCGTTTGAGATGCTCGTTTACAGCGTCGTTAAGATGATCGGAGCGTATTACGCCGTACTCGGGCGAGTGGACGCTTTGATCTTTACCGGCGGTATCGGCGAGAATGCGCCGCATTTTAGGCAAAATGTCTGCGAGAGGCTCGCTCATATCGGCATCGAAATCGATGCGACAAAAAACGCAAAAAATACTGGCTCGATTAGAAATTTAAGCGCGGCGGATAGTAAAATCAAAACGCTCGTAATCCCTACCAACGAGGAGCTGGCGATCGCCGAAGCCACGGTCGATACGATCAACAAAAACTCCGCGCAGATCGACTATCAGAAATACTCGGAATTTTAAATTTGATCTAGTGGGATTCCGCGGTTATTTTGCGAGTAACGATACCAACTGCCTTTTTCGTTAGGCAATTAAATTTTAAGCTTTGGCTGTGAGCTTGCGTGAAATGAAAGGGCTTTCTTTATTTTAGTGGCTTTCTGGCTAAGACGATACGAGAAATTGCTACGCTACGCGCGGGTTTAAATTTTATTTGTCGCTTCCGATAAGGCTTAAATTCTTGCTCGGAAGAGGCGGAGCGGAAGGGGCTATACTTGCGAAGCTCCCTTTTACTTTGCTTCGGCCAGCAACCGCAAGCAGGTCTGTCGCCCAAACCCCGCCTAGATCACTGCGCGTTAGAAGCGGCGACGCTTTGTTTTTAAACAAAGCTTTGCTGGTTAAATTTAATAAATTTTATTTCAAATTTGACTGCAAAATTCCAAAGCAAGTCCTCGTCGTGAAATTTTACCGAACGATAAGGCATAAAATTTTAAAATTTAGCGCAAGCCGGGTTTTAACGCGCAAATTTTATTAAAGAAAAAGGAGCGAACGATGAGCGATCTGCCGAATTCTCAAGGCGCGCAAGAGCAAGAGGTGCCGTATCCCGATACGAAATTTATTAAATTTTTCGGGCGGCTTTACGTGGTAGTTTTTGCGCTGTTTGCGATCACGGCGCTTAGCGTATTCGTGCTGCCCGAAAATATTTTAGACGCAAGCGCGGCATGCGCGGACTTCGTTAGATTTATGAAGCGGTTTTTTCCAAACATCGCTGCAATCGGCAAAATAAGCCCGCACACGCAACTTGCGGAATTTTACGTCGCGGCGATGTGGATGCCTATTTTAACGGCTTTCGCGCTA
>CAJPSJ010000228.1 GCA_905373295.1 uncultured Campylobacter sp.
CTCTTCGATCGCTGCAGCAATCCCTTCCTCGCTAGGTCCGTCTGCTTCGGCGCGCTCAAAGATGTAGTAACGGTTTTTGCCGCTCGTTTTGGCGCGATACATCGCCCTATCTGCACGCGATAAAAGTCCTGGAAAATCGATCTTTTCGCTGCCGTCGTAAAACGCTGCGCCAACGCTGATGCTTGCGCTAATTTCGTTGCCTTTGAGGTTAAATTTCATCTTTGAAATTCCAAGCAGACGATCTAATAGCACATGCGCGGCATCCTTGCTTTGCAGATCGCCGATGATGGCGCCGAACTCATCGCCGCCGAGGCGCGCCAAGATATCGCCTTTACGCAGTAGCCCACTCATCGCCTTTGAGATAGCCTGCAAAAACATATCGCCGACCTCGTGCCCGTAGGTGTCGTTGATCGCCTTAAAGCCGTCAAAATCGATGAAAAGCACCGCCATAAGCTTGGAATTTTCGCCCGAGTTTGCGGTAAATCTCTGCGCAGCCTTCATAAAATACACTCTGTTCGGAAGCCCCGTAAGCGCGTCATGGTGGGCGATCTTAGCTAGCTCGCTCTCCTTTTGCTTTATCTGCGAAATTTCGGTAAACATCAAGATGAAATTTGAAGTAAGCGAAAAATCATCCTTTATCGCGATCGCCGTAAATAGCGCAGGAAAGGTGCCACCACCTCTTTTTAGTCCGTAAATTTCATCTTTATAGGAGGTCTGTTTGCCAACGAGATTTTTTCTAATCCTCTCCATCACGTCTGCCCCGCCCTCCGTAGGAGCGAAGAAATTTGGAATTTTGCCGATAGTTTGGCTTTCGCTATAGCCGGTGATTTCATAAAAGGCGTTATTAGCGCGCAGCACTCGACCGCTCTCATCTGTGATTAAGATCGCCTCTAGCGAGCGCGAAAAGACGTTGGCGTTTAAATTTAACTCCAGCTCCGTCTGCTTGCGCGAGCTAATATCTTCGAGCGTAGTTTTTACAAGGCGCGAGCGAGAGCCGTGCTTTTCGGTGACGTAGCCTTGCATACTGATCCAAGTATAGGCATTAGCGGCATTTCGCAGACGGAATTCGCAGCTAAAATCGCTCCTAAGCCCGGCGGTGCATTCGCGGATCATTTTATTGAAATTCTCTAAATCCGCGAAGTAAATTTCATAACTAAACTCCCCAAAGCTCATCGCAGTATTTAGCCTTTTGCCGCGATATTTTAAAATTTTAAAGTAATTTTTATCAAACGACAGCGTCTGCGCATCAAGATCGATTAAGCAGGTACAAAAATTCCTAGTCTCGATTACGGTGCGGTAAAAGTCCAAATCCTCCTGCAAGCCGCGGATCGCCTTAACATCGTCGTCGATATTTTGAAAATAAAACGCAGCCCTGGCGGCGGACTTTTTGACATAGATGCTCACTTCGTAGCTATAGCGGATATTGTCATTGTGGCGAATTTTATAGCTTTGAGAAAAGCTTAGCTCTTCTGAAGGCATATCGGCTAAGCGGTTTAAAATTTCATTTTTAGCCTCATTCGCATCCTTTTCATCCAGCAAATCCCATAGCCTTATCTCGCCGCTTAAAAACTGCGCCGCTTCGTAACCCCAAAGCTCTTTTATATTTTTACTAGCATCTACGATCTTGCCCGAAGTGTAGTCAAACACGAGTGTAACGATAGGCGCGTGATTTAAATACTCATATTTTTGCTTAGTTTCATCGTAAAATCTGCGATATTTTGACGCATCAAGTACCACAAAAAGGGTTGAAATTTTACTTCCGTCGCGGATATAAGATTTTTTAACATAGAGGTCTTTGACGCCATTTTTGGTCTCTTGGCGGGTTACGACATAGTTTTCTTTGACATAATTTGCGCGCTGGGTTTGATAGGCGTGATCGTAAAACGAGCCTGCTTGCAGCGCGAAGATATTCCGCCCCACGACGTCATCGCCGTAAAGCTCGCGTGCGCCGTTGCTAGCGCTTTCGATCGTACCTGCGACGTTATCGATGCTAAGCACTGAAAGAGAGCTGTATTTTAACGCATCTTTAAAGCTGAGGCTAAAATCGCCGTGGCGCAGATTAGACTTCAAAACCTCGTCTATGGATTTAGAAATTTCTAAGACGAAGCTTAGCGGATTTAGCGCTTCTATATCGCGGATTTTGGAGTGGTAATCCCCTTGGCGCAGAGCGTTTTTAACTGCTGCAAGCGGGATGAAAACGCGCTTTTTTAAAAACGTAAAATTTGAAATTAGAAGGATTAAATAAGCTAAAATCGCTGCTGCTAGCGCTACGACGATAAAATCGTCCGCGCCTAAAAAATAGCCGGCTCGTTCGCGAGCCATTACGAAATTATCTCCAAATTTTGCAAGATATGCAAAACTTAGCCCAGATTCGTCTTCGAAGCTTACCACTTCGCCTAGACGCGAAAAATCAAAATCCTGCCCCAATATATCGGTTACGCTGCCAGGAGCGTTAAAAAATTTACCTTCGGCGTTAAAGACCAAAATATCTCCCAGCGAAGAGAGCCTGGCAATCGGCCTAGCAGTGTTGGCGAAACCTAGCAGATATGAATCAGCGTTTACGCGCTTGATCAAAAAATACCGCCACGCCCCATCCATCATCATATAGCGCGATACCCATTCATCCTTTTTTAGCTCGCTTGTGATATCCGCAAGCCGTATCTCGCCAAGATCCGAAATGCGCGCATCCGATGAAAAATGTGCTAAGCTCTCCTGCTCCGCGCCGCGGGCGCGTAGATAAAAAATAGCGTCAAATTTATGAGAAGATTTTACGACGTTGCGGATCAAATCCGCGTAAAGCTCGCTTTGTGCAGCTTCGTGCCTTGCGTCCAGAGAAAGGATGGTTTCTTTTAGTATTTCAAGCTCGCTAAAAAGCGACTCGTCGGTATTTTTAAGTAAAGTAATCGCTGTGCGCGTCCGCAAATCAAGCTGCGTAGCGATCCTAGTGCGCAAAAAGCTAATCTCACAAACTACTACAAGCGTAAGTAGCGCAGCGCCTAGAATCAAGGCGGCGTTAAATCTTTCGGTAACGAAGTCTTTTTTGTTTTTCATGCCAAATTCCAAATTTTGCGGGATTTTAGCAAATTTCGTTTTAAAGCCTATTTAAGCTTTAATTTTTGCTCCGCGCGCACCCAAAAAATGCATGATCAAAAGCACTGCGAAGCTAAAGATAAGCATCAGTGCCGAATACGCGTGAGCCTGCGCAAAATCGAGCGTCTCAGTCGCTTCATAAATCGCAATGGAGGCGACCTTGGTCTGCTCGCTCACGCTGCCGCCGATCATCAGCACGACGCCGAACTCGCCCATCGTATGCGCAAAGCAGATCACCAAGGCGCTAAGCAGGGAGTGGCGAATCGCAGGCAACGCGACGCGGAAAAGCTTGGAAAAATAGCCCTTGCCGAGCGAATCGCACGCCCAAAAAAGCGAGCGCGGAAGCGAGCGAAAGCCCGAAACCAGCGGCGAAAACATAAACGGCAGCGA
>CAJPSJ010000229.1 GCA_905373295.1 uncultured Campylobacter sp.
AATCGAAATTTCAACGCCACCGTAGGGATAAATTCGATCATTTTATTTTTGGCGACCTTCGGCGCGCTAAGTCCCGTAGCTACGGCGCTGCTGCATAATGGCACGACGATAGGACTACTACTGAATTCTATCAAAGGGGTAAAATTTGAGCATTGAAGATAAAATTTTGGATCTAAATTTTCAGCGCAAAGCGGCTAAAGTGGCGCTCGGAGTAAGTATGGGTATCACGGCTCTAACCACGCTGAATATGAACTCGCGCATGTCGCAGCTGCATAAAGTTTCGGGTGCAGTGATGCTGGCAAGTGCGATCTGGCACGCTAGCCTTTACGGCTCGCCGTACAGCGAGTTTTTGCAAAATAGAAAAGCAAAGAGGAGGGGCAGAAAGAGATCCGTAGCAAATTTAGCTTTGGAAAATCTGCCGGACGGCAAAAGCACTCCTGCAAAAAGTGCGCCCCTAAAAAGAAAGCCTCGCGCGCGCAAAAGCGCCTAGTGGCATAGTGCGTCGCGGCTTTTGAAAGTGCAAAGAAACTCTAAAGCCGCTAAATTTCTTTAGACGCAGCCGCCGAATAAAACGTCGTAAGCGGTCAAATTTGCACCGTTTTCAGCTAAATTTGCTATCAATAATCTCACTTCGTAAATTTAATCGAATTTGTATTTTCAAATTTTGTGGTCATAGTTTTGCTTGCAAATTTTACGTTTTGCAGTTGCGGCGACTCCGCTACTTAAATTTTAATCCGCAAACGCTTCATAATATCCTTTAAATTTAACCCGCCTTTACCTGCCGCAAATTTAAATTTCGCTACAATCGCTTTTTAAAATTTTGCGCCGAGTGCGCGAAAAGAGGCTAAAAAAGCCAAGAAGCTAAATTTAAAGGATCAAGATGGATTTTAAGATAGACGCCGCAGACGGCGCGGCGCGCGCCTGCACGATCCGCACGGCGCATAGCACGATCCGCACCCCCGTTTTTATGCCGGTCGGCACCGTGGGCGCGGTCAAAGCGCTCGATGCGACGGACGTAGAGCAGCTTTTAGACGCACAGATCATCCTTGCTAACACCTATCATATGTATCTGCGCCCGGGCTCGCGGGTGGTGGCGGAGTTCGGCGGGCTGCACGGATTTACGAAATTTCCCCGCAGCTTTCTGACCGACAGCGGCGGCTTTCAGGCTTTTAGCCTGCGCGCAAACACCAAAAATGACGAGGGCGGTATAAAATTTAAAAGCCACATCGACGGCAGTATGCATTATTTCACGCCGCGCTCGGTGCTGGATACGCAGTATGAGCTGAATTCCGATATTATGATGATTTTGGACGATTTGGTGGAGCTGCCGCGCGAGCCGGGCGCATTGAGCTGCGATGATAGATCGCGGCTTAAAAAGCGTATCGATCTAAGCGTTGCGCGCACGATAAAATGGGCTCGCGAAGCGATAGATTATCACGAGACCATGAAATCTCGCGGCCTGCACGCGCATCAAAACATCTTCGGTATCATACAAGGCGGCACCGACCCACAGGCGCGCAAATTTTGCGCCGAAGCGCTGTGCGAGATGAGCTTCGACGGGCTTGCGATCGGAGGGCTTAGCGTGGGCGAGAAAAACGAGCTGATGTACGACACGGTAGAGGCTATGATGCCATACGTCGATGCGGCGCGCCCGCGATATTTGATGGGAGTCGGCACGCCCGAGGATCTCGTCGAAAACGTCGCTCGCGGCGTGGATATGTTCGACTGCGTGATGCCTACGCGCAACGCCCGCAACGGCACGCTATTTACGAGCTTCGGCAAGATCAGCATCAAAAACGCGGGCTTTATCAGCGATCACGATCCGATCGATCCGCACTGCGACTGCTACACGTGCAAGCGCTTCAGCCGCGGCTACCTAAATCATCTATTTCGCGCGCGCGAGCTTAGCTTTTACCGCCTCGCTAGCATTCACAATCTACACTTCTACCTGCGCCTTGCCGCGGATATGAGAGAGGCGATCGTGCACGGGCGGTTTGCCGAGTTTAGGCGGGAATTCTACGCAGCACGAAGCGGGGCACGAGATTAAATTTCAGTAGGCGAGGGCGCAGAATTTAGAATTTTACGCCGTGGCTGCGGTGACGGGGCAGAATTTTAATACGGCGCGCGGACGGCTAAATTTAAACGCGACAAAATTTTGGCAGTGAAATTTTAAGAGCTGCGGAGCGCAGAGCCCATAGCTTTAAATTTGATTTGAATCCGCGCTTAGGCTTTCGTATCGATTAGAATTTTATTTCGGCAAAATTTTATTATGATAGAGTTATGTCTTGGAATTTCGCCGTAGAATGCGATGTGAAATTTAGCTTTGAATTTCGCGCCGAATTGCGTGGATAAAATTCTGCGTCGATATTTGCTGAGCGCGCGAGATTTAAAGATGGAATTTAGCGGTAGGATTTTAAAGCCGTGATATCAATTGCCACAGCTTTTGTCAAATAAGGGGCATTGCATCGAAATTTCGCAGGCATTGGTGTATTTTGTAAGCGTGCATTAACGCGTATAAAACACATATATTGCTTTAGGGCGTACGATCTGCGCTAAAATTATGGAATTTTATTGCGATAAAATTTTAATGCGGTAGAATTTTACTTTGATAAAGTTCAAATCCCCGCTAAATTCTGTCTTCGTGCTAAATTTTGCGATGAAATTTTGAGTGGAATTCTATCGTAGTAAAATTTCATCGCAGCCAAATCTGCGGCAAAATTTTGTAGAATTTATTTTTTAATCCGCCTTAGCATACAAAATCCAAGGAAATAAAGCGGCGACATAACGATAAAGATTATTATGTATCGCCACGCCGTGCTCGCAAAAAATAGCCCTGTAAGCTCCATAAATTTCATCGACGCGCCAGTATAGCGGTCGCCGATGCCGATGAAAATAATAGCCGCGAGCTCCACAAGCAGCGCAGGAGCAAATAGGATTGAGCCTGCAGTTTTGAAAAACATAAACGAAAACGCCTTGAACTTATAATAAAACGAAATGAGCCCAAGTCCGATCACGCCGCAGATGAAAAACTGCTCGAACTCATCTAGCCCCAGGCTCTTATCCTGTAGGATCGTAGAGATGACGCACAGGATGATAAAGACGTTGTAATTCGCCATTTGATGCATCGGGTATTGATCGTGCTTCGCTATGGAGAGTAGGTTTATCGCGCGGTTAAGCGGCAGCAGATAAAATAGCGCAAAACTAAGGAAAATCAGCAGATCCATTACCATATAAACCGTGTCTTGATTGACGTAGTCTTGGATCTGCGAAAAAGATAGAAATATGCTTGCGATTTGCGAGCGGAATATCAAAATAAGGACTATCGGCACTATGGGCAGGATTATGGATTTAAGCCCTTCCTTGCGGATAGATGAAGTATAAATTTTACTCTCGACGCTTTGTGTGGTGCGCAGATCGTCTGTTTGGACGAACTCAAATCCAAAGAATTTCGG
>CAJPSJ010000230.1 GCA_905373295.1 uncultured Campylobacter sp.
GCTGTATAAAGCGCAGGCGGTTTCGTATAATGAAATTTTACCGATTTTAAAGGAACTAAATTCTAAATGCGAGGTTGATTCAAATTCTTTGAATTTAACTGATTTGTTAAATGAAATTTTAAAAAATCCGCAGGAATTAGAGCGGATATTTCAAAAATACGATTTGCAAAATATCTTAAATAGCGCATTTTCTAATTTAATTAAAGGAATTTTGCAGAAAAATTAAATTAGGATTGCAAAAATCTAAAAAAGTCGCTATAATATCAAAATCTATGTAAAGTTGATAAAACGACTTTATAATCTTAACACGAGGAGAATGAAATGCCGATCCCATTTCTAGCAGGTTTTGCGCTTGGTTGCGCGGCGGTTTACGCTTATAACAATCGAGATAAAATCAAAGAAGGTGCGAATAAAATCGTTAGCAGTAAAAGCGTCGAGGAGCTGAAAAATAGCGTTAAAGGCGGAGCGGAAAAATTAAGCAAAAAATCAAAAGAAATTTTTGCGGAAGCCAAAGAAGGCTTAGACGATGTTGCCGAAGCTGTAAAAAGCAAAAGAAAGTCTGGCGGTAAAAAAGCTACGACAAGTAGCGCCAGCACTGAAACTAGCACTGCAAAAAAAACTAGAAAAAAACCGGGACCAAAACCGGGATTTAAAAGAACTAAAAAATCCACTGCGAGCGCTAAGACGGGCGAAACACCGGCAGGTGAGACATCTGCAGCATCTACTACTCCACTTAATATCCCGCAGATCGTAAAAATGGACGATAATTCTTCGGCTAAATTTACGTCCGCAGACGATAAATCAGAAAAATAGAGGCCTAAATGAATAGATCACTTACGACACAGCGTTCTCCGCTGGATCACGTTTTAAGCGGCGCTATAGCGGGGGCGATCGGCGGTTGCGCCGTAGAGCTCGTTAAAGCAAAAGAAGGCAAAAGCAAATCTAAAGCGATTCGCGATGCGCTAGATATTGCGCTAAGCGGCGGTATCATCGGCGGCGGCGCGATTTACAGTGCAAATAAGCTCGTACAAGGCGAGTATCTACGCGCAGCGGCAGGCGTCGCAGTATGCGTAGGCGCGCTCATTGCGGGTAGAAATTTTATTCTTAAGGTAGGCAATGAGTAATCCCTATATCACAAAAAAAGATTTGAAAGAAATTCTAGACGATTACGATTTTGGTGACAACAAATATGCTAGCAGCTCTGCGGGCGGCTTTGCCGGCGACGAAAGGCTCGGCGGTTGGGCTAAATGGATAAACGAGCGGGTAAATTCTGCACCTTTTAATAGTTCTGCTTCCAGCAATAACTCGGATAATAAAGATTCCGCCGCTCAAAGCTCAAGCGACGTAAATTCTACTCAGGGCTCCGCTTTCGGTGGAATTTTTAATTCCTTGGGTGGTAGGCAAAACGCGAACGGCTTATTCGGTAGCAACTCATTTATCACAGGTATCGTTCTAGGTGCCGCAGCGACCTATTTTCTAACCGACGAAAACGCGCAAAAAAAGCTTTTTAAGCTCATCGCAAAGGGTACCGAGATGTTTCAGATGGGCGTTGAAGAGATGAAGGAGCGATTCGAAGACGCCAAGGCAGAGATGCAAGAGTAGTCGATGCAAAATTTTAAAATTTTACATGAGACTAAATCTAGGCTGCGCATAAAGGTCGCGGGCTTTAAAGGGCTCGATACAAGCGCACTGCAAAGAGTCGCTGCGAGGCTTGAAGGCGTAACGGAAGCTAGATTTAACGCTAAAATTGGCTCTTTGATCCTTAGGCTTGACGCAGGCGTAAATAAGGTAGGAATTCTAAAGCAACTTGAAGCTTTAAATTTAAGCGAGCTAAAATCAATTATCCCCGCTAGCCATAAAAATTTACCGAGCAAAAACGAATTTATCTTAGCACTTCTTGCGTTGGGGGGAAATTTAATCTTTCGCACTTCGCCTTTAATGCGTGCATTTAGCATCGTAGCGTGCATGCCTATCTTAAAAGAGGGCATTAAAGAAAGCTTTCGTCACGGGCTTACTTCAAAGGGCTTGGAAGCTGCCGCTGTCGGGATTTCGCTCGCGCGCGGAGATATCTTTGCTGCAAACAGCACTAACGCTATGCTTGCTCTTGGCGAATATATGGAGGAGAGCACCGTTTATAAAAGCGACGATCTGATCCGCGAGCTCGCCCGCCCGGACATCGCCGAGGCGTGGGTAGAGATAGATCAAAACGGCAAAAAGACTGAAGTCAAAATCGCAACTTCTAAGCTAAAAGTAGGCGACATAGTGATCGTGGGCGCGGGCGACGTTATAGCCGTGGACGGACACGTCGTAAGCGGCGAAGCGATGATAAATCAAGCCAATATGACAGGTGAATCGGTCGCGGTGAAAAAATCTCGCGGCGATAGCGTGTTAAGCGGCACGATCGTGGAGGAGGGCAGGATCCGTATCTGGGCGGAAAACGTCGGCGAAAATACCTCCACGCAGCGCATCAAGCACTACATCACGGCATCTCTTAATGAGCGCTCCAGCATCGGCATGCATACGACTCACTTAGCCGATAAGCTCGTTCCGGTGACCTTCGGGCTTGCGGGCGTGTCCTATCTGATAAATCGAAATTTTATGAGCGTAGCTTCGGTGCTGCAGGCGGATTACTCGTGCGCGCTTAAGCTGCCTACGCCGGTTGCTTTTAAGTCAAGCATCTCAAAGGCGGGCAAGAACGGGATTTTGATCAAAGGCGCCAAGGCTCTTGAGTCGCTTGCGGCCGCCGACACCTTCGTATTCGATAAGACGGGCACGCTTACGTACGGTAACCTGGAGGTCGCCGAGATTATATCGTTTGACGAGCGCTTTAGTAAAAACGATATTTTAAATTTAACCGCGAGCGCGGAGGAGCATTACTTTCACCCCGTAGCCGAGGCGATCGTGGATGCTGCCAAAAAGCACGGCTTTATCCACAAACACCACGACGAGGTGGAATTCGTCGTCGCTCACGGCGTTAAGACTAGCATCGAGGGCAAAAAGCTCATCATCGGCTCGCGCCACTTCCTAGAGGACGACGAGATGATCTCGTTTGCAGCGCATGAGCAGACCATCGATCTTGCGATGCAAAAGGGGCTCGCGCTGCTTTATATCGCATTTGACGGCAGACTTTTGGGCGTCATCGGGCTTAGAGACGAGGTGCGCGCAAACGCTCGCGCCGTCATCGCTAGGCTCCGTGAGCTGGGCGCTAAACAGATCGTCATGCTCAGCGGCGACGTGAGCTCAAAAGCCCGCGCCGTAGCCAAAAAGCTCGGCGTAGATCGCTATTACGGTGAGCTGCTGCCGACGCAAAAGACCGAAATCTTAGAACAGCTGAAAGCCGAGGGGCGGAAGGTGGTCTTCGTGGGCGACGGCATAAACGATGCGCCGAGCCTGATGAAGGCGGACATCGGCATCAGCATGCTAAACGGCGCCGAGATCGCCAA
>CAJPSJ010000231.1 GCA_905373295.1 uncultured Campylobacter sp.
GCGGCTGCGGAGATGATGGCGATTCAAGCTCCGCCGCTGCAAATTCCGCAGGGCAGAATTCCGTTTCACAAGGCTCCGCAGGGCAAAATTCTGCAGATCAGAATTCCGCGAGTTCAAATTCCGCATCGCAGAACGCGGAACAAAATCATACTGCAAAGCCTCGCATCACCGTCAAAAGCGGCGAAGCGCCCAAGAAGGACGACAAGTTCGTAAGCTACGATTTTTATGGCGAGCGAAAGGTAAATTTTAATCTAAACGGCGATGTGAACGAAACGACCAAAAATATCGTGGCGTATTCGAGCATCAAAAACCAATACGAAAAGCTAAATTTTGATCTGATGAAAAAGCGTCTTGGGCACGATTTTATCCTGCGCTGTTCAGCGTGCCACGACGACTATGCCAACGGCATCATAGGTCCATCGCTTCTGGATAAAACCGACGCGCAGATCGTGGATATGATTAAAAAGTATAAATTCAAAGAAAAGCCTAATCCTCTTATGGTGCAGCTCGTAAACGGCATGAGCGAGCAGCAGATAGAGACGATGGCGAAAGAAATTTACGAGTTCAACAAACAATTTAAGGAGCAGAAATGAAACCGGGCAAAATTTTAGCTTTGATTTTGGGTGTAGCACTAATCGCGCTGATGATCTTTATGGCTAGTTCGGACGATTCTAGCGCGCCGCAGCAAGAAGTCAAGCCGCAAGCGCAAGCAAAGCCTGCGCCGCAGAGCAAAAGCGTCGATCTCATCGACGATAAGGACGTAAAAAATATTAAAATTTTGCAGCAGAGCGTCAAAGAGCGCGATTTCAAGGTTAGTAGCTCCTATCTGGTAAGCTGCGCGCCCTGCCACGGCGATGACGGACGCGGCAAGATCGCTCCACCGATCGGAGGCAAGAGCAAGGATCAAATTTTAGCAAGCCTCAAAGATTATAAAGCGGGTAAGATCAAAAACAGCCTGATGAGCGGACTGCTAACCAACGTAAGCGACGAGAGCCTAGATAAGCTCGCGGATGAAATTTCAAAATTTAAAGAGTAAGTCTTGGATAAATATAATTCGCGATGCACGATCAAAAACACGAGCTTTTTCTCGACCTTCGCGCTTAGAAATAAAAACGGCAAATGGCGCCCAAGCATTCGGGCTCTGCGCTACGCCACGGTATTTTTAGTGCATCTGCTTTTTGTGCTTTCCTTTCGCGCGGATATTCAAATTTTAGAGGGCGACATCAGCGGCTCGCGAATACTTGGCTTTCACCTAGCAGATCCTTTCGCGACTCTTGAGGTGATCGCCGCGCACAAGGATCTGCCGATAAATTTGCTCATCGGCTCGGGCACCATTTTGCTGTTTTATTTCATCGCGGGCGGCAAGGCATTTTGCTCATGGATCTGCCCCTACGGAGCGCTTAGCGAGATCGGCGAGAAGCTGCACAATACGCTAATTGCCAAGCATGTCATCAAGGAGCGAACCCTGCCTCGCGGTATGCGCTATGCGATCTGGGCGGTGTTTTTAGCGCTAAGCGCGATTACGGATCTGCTCGTTTTTGAAATTTTTAACGTAGTTGGAATTTTATCGCGCCTCATCATCTATGGCTTTTCGCTGGCGGGGCTTTGGATCGTTTTTGTGTTTTTGCTCGAAGTATTTTTTAGCAGGCGGGTGTGGTGCACGCACCTATGCCCGTTAGGCAGCACCTATTCGCTTGCGGCGAAAGCGAGCCTTAGCAAGGTTACTTGGGATAAAAGCAGGTGCGATCACTGCGGCGTTTGCCAAGACGTCTGCTTCGTCTCGCATGTATTAGACATCACCAAAAAAAAGGCATCCGAAAACCTAGGCGATAAGAGCAAATTTATGCTAAAAGGGATCGACTGCACGCTATGCGGACGCTGTATCGACGTATGTCACCAAGACGCGCTCGGTATCGGCAATAAGCTAAAAGATATGATCTAAGGAAGCCTATGATAGAGATTAAAAACGTAAGCAAGAAATTCGGAGATCAATTCGTTTTAAAAGATATCGATCTAAATATCGCGGACGGCGAGCAGGTGCTTTTCGTCGGGCAAAACGGCGCGGGCAAAAGCTCACTGATGCGGACGATTTTAGGCGAATACATACCCACAAGCGGCAGCGTTACTATCGACGGATTTGATTCGTTTAAGCAGCGCAGCCGCGCGTTACGCGGTATCAGCTTCGTGCCGCAAACCCCGCCGCCGCTTAAGCTGAGCCTAAATGAGCTCATCTACTTCGCCGAGCGCACGGCTGACGCAAGCAGAGCAGACATCGTAAAATTTTGCGACGAAATGGAGCTTGATCTAAGTTCAAATTTAAACAAGCCCTTTCATAAGCTATCCGGCGGTATGAAGCAGAAATTCTTAATCGCGCTAGCCTTCGGCAGAGCCAGCAAGGCGATGATTTTCGACGAGCCGACCGCCAATCTCGATCCGAGCGCGCGCGAGCGTTTTAAGACGCTTTTGCGCAACCACGCAAAAGATAAGAGCTTGATCTTTATCTCGCATAGGCTCGAGGAAGTGGGAGGGCTGGTAAAAAGAATGATTTCAATGGATCTAGGGAGGATCGTAGATGACAAAAATATTTAAAGCTTTACTTTGCGCACTTGTTGCGCTTACGTTTTTAGGCTGTGGCGACGAGAAGGACTACGGCAACGTCCACTACGACAGGGACGTGTGCGAGCACTGCCAGATGGCGATCAGCGACAACCGCTTCAGCGTCGATGTACGCGTGGACGGCAAAAACCACTACTTTGACGACATCGGCTGCTTGGTAGATTTTATGGTTACCAACGACAAACTAAACTGGCTAAAGGACGCCAAAATTTACATCAATGACGCTAGCGGCAACGGCGAGTTTATCGACGCACGCACGGCGCACTTTTATCGCGGTTTTAAAACCCCTATGTCGTTTGGCTGGGGTGCGTTTAAAAACAAGCAAGAGGGCAAGCAAGACTTCAGCTTCGATCAGGTAGTCGCGGCGCTTAAAGCGGGCGGCGGCTCGCACGGCATGGGAATGGGCGATATGGGTCGCGATGCGCATGGCGCAAGCGACGAGCATGATATGAGTACGGGACACGGCGACATGGGCGGAATGAAAGACCCTCACTCCGCAGAGCGCGGCACAAGCGAGCTAAAACATGATATGAGCGGTATGGGGCACACTCACGGCTCAGATCATGGCATGAGCGGCGATGCGGGCAGCACGACGCACTCTCAAGGCACGCCACACGATATGGGGCAGATGCACGAAAGTAACAGCACGGGGCCCGATATGCCTTCAGAGCACGCGCATTAAGGATGTTTTAGCCAAGGCGAAATTTTGAGCGGCTTCGTTTTGCGCTAAATTTAAAGCCTGAATTTCAGCGCGCCGCCTGTACCGCCATAGACGAGGTAAAATTTTACTTCGCGACTTCGGCGTGAGGCAAAACCAG
>CAJPSJ010000232.1 GCA_905373295.1 uncultured Campylobacter sp.
GGCAAAGTAGGGCGCGAGGGAAGCGGGCTTTGCATTTTTCAAAGGTAGCTAGGGTCTTGTCGGCATCGCACATAGGATCTCCGGGCCCTGCGATACCGATGACCGAGATATCCTGTCTAAATTTAAATAGATTTTCCACGTATAGCGCGGCCTCGTCCGGGCTTTGCACCCTCCCCGTTACGCCGGGTCGATTTTCGTTTGCGCAGTCGTAGATGCGGTTGCAAAAATTGCATTGGATATTGCAATTCGGCGCTACGGGAAGGTGCACGCGCCCGTAGGCGGCGGACGCTTTTTTGCTAAAGCAGGGGTGATTGTCGAAGGAGGGTTTGGCGAAAAAATTCATCAATCTTTTTTCCTTCCGAATTTGATGGCATCCGCGTGGCAAACATCCATACAATCGCCGCAGTTCGTGCAGTTCATCTCGTCCGGTCTCGTGCCCATTTCGCATTTGCGCAAACAGGCGTTGCAGTTATCGCAGGCGCTCGTTTTATAAACGCGAAATATTGAAATTTTACGCAGCAGCTCCATTATGCCGCCGCTAGGACAGGCGAAGCGGCACCATAAATTTGCGACGATCAAGGACGCAGCGATGAGGGCCACGACTACGGCAGTGCGAACCGCCCAGTACCAGTCGGAAAATTTAAAGGACATGATAACGGCGTTTAGATACTCGTCGCTGGTGCGGATAGGGATCATAACTCGAGGGTTGCCGTAGATAAAATACACGCCCGCGCTAAGCAAAACGGCTAGAACCATGCCTATCTGCGCATATCGTAGCTTTCTGTTATTTTTTAGCTTGAGCTTAAAAGCGGCAAATTTGCCGAGCATTTGATTGACGAATCCGCCCGGGCAAATCCAGCCGCAAAACGCGCGCCCAAGGAAAATAACCAGCACGGGTACAAACAGCCAAAAGCCGAAAAACACGGTCGCGATCCGCCCCCAGCACGTAACGATTGGACAGGATTGGCAGTTTACGAAAGGCACGATAAAAGGGCATCTAAAAATCCCGTAATACGCCCATTGCCCGATCGCGCCGATAAAAATCAGCTGCACCAATCGACGAATTTTAGTTAGCCTAGAGACTTTTTTCATCTTTGCCATATTTACTATACTAAACATCTTTTACACCAAACCTTTCTATGAGTTCAAGCCCACGTGCCGAATGGATGGAGGTAAAGCCGTGTCGCTCGAAAATTTCCTGCCCCTCCACGGAACAGACGAAGTCCGCGAAGTCGTCGGCAAGCTTCTCGTCTTTTACGTATTTCATGATATTTAGCGTAAAGGTAAGCGGCCCTGGCGGGATGAGTTTCTCGTCGATAGGCATATATTCGATCTTGTCTTTAAACCTATCGTGCGTCGTTAGGCGCTTTTCGATTATGGACGCATCGCCCTTGCCATCTACCAGATCGCACATCATCTGGATGACGCATGAGCCGTTGGCAATCATATTTTTCATAACGGGCTCCGTGAGACCTGAATTTTTCAAAATTCCCTTTACCGGCCCGCTACCCGGAGGCGATGCCCTTAGCGGCAGCATCACCCGCACGCCAGGCTCTGCTAGATCCTTCAGATCGCGAATGCCCGCGGGATTTCCCTTCGGCACTACTAAAACGTAGTCGGTAAAACATAGCGGTCTAAAGCGGAGGCTAAGGCCAGCCTTACGCAGTTTTTGAGAGAGCTCCAAAACGCGAGCGCCGAAAACCTCCGTCTTGCCTTGCAAGGCTAGCAGCGACTTTCCGAGCGCACCCGCAAAGGCGCCGGTGTATTGGATATTATGCCCCGTCCTTGACTCATAAATGGCGTTTAGCTCGTTAAATGCTTCGGACAGCCCTCCGCACGACCAAACCTGCAGGGAACCTGGCTTAAACGGCGTATAGCCAGCAAGCATCGCTTCCGGTCTGGCGATGGCGGCTGCCGCCAAAGCTCCTTTTAAAAAGCCGCGACGAGATTCGTCTATCTCCTTAAATTTCATACAACCTCTCCTTTCTTTGGTTTGTTTTTAAATTTAGAAAATTCTTAATTTTAAAATTTCAAATAAGACCTGCTAAAGCAGCTCTATAAAGGCTTCCAGCCGCGTGCGTATCTGCCCGACATCCTGTTTTGAATAATCGGTCTCTAGCGACATATAGTTCGCTCCTGCTTCGCGGCTCGCCTCTTTGATCTTGTTCGTCTCGATCGCGTAGGTGTGGCAGCCGCTTAGCACGACGTCGATGACGCCGTCTGCTTGATACTCGCGGATAAATTCCTTGATAATATCCGAGCGTGCGTCGTTTTGATACATCACCGAACAGGGGATTTTAAGGTAGCGCTCGGCGCGATATTTGCGACCAGATCGCCCTTTGTTTGCGCTTAGCGAGACGATCTCGCTTTCTGCAAAAACAGTGCACGTTGAGCTAATTTTAATCGCGGGATTTTTGCGAGCGGTTTTGTAAATTTCGCTAAGCTCAAGTCCTAAGCGGCCCGCGCTGATCTCTAAAAATTTGCCCGTGCCCGCCGAGTATTTGTCGTTCATGATAAAATCCGCGGGCTTGCCGTTTAGGGTCTTGATCGCCTTCGTATCCTGCCCGCCCACGCCCTCTACGGTGCAATCTGGCTCAAACAAAAAGTTCGCCCCAAGGCCGTGGCATAAAATTTCGCTCATGCTAAGCTTCGCGTACTCTACGCTAACGCGCCCGTAGCCAGTAGCCGTCACGAAGCCCTCTGCGTAGCCTTTTTGCTCTAAGGCTTGCTTGATCTGGCGCGCGACCTTGACCGCGCTAAAGCCGCTTGGCAGCAAAAAATAGCTCGCAAAATTCGCCGCGCTCGTCCATAACGGCGACCTTTGACGAGGTAGAGCCGATGTCGATACCGATAAAATGCATAAAATTTTAAATCCGTCGAAAAATATTTCTACACCGTAGAACTTTAGCGCAATCTTAGCTTTTTAAGACTTTTATATCGCTGAAATTTAGCGCGGGCAGGCGGCGCGGATGAAATTTGCCCCCTCGCCGCGTTTGAATTAGTTTTAAATTTAAATTTAGCGCTCGCGAGCGATTAAAATTCCGCTTAAAATCACCACCGCTATGCCCGCTAGCACGATCTGGCCCGGCAGTTTGTCTCCTAGCATAATTCCAAGCGCCATGCTAAAGAGGATGTCACTGTAGCTGATCGCAGCGACAATGCCCGCTTTGCGCGAAGCGGCGTAAGCGCGCGTCATGTAAATTTGAAAGTAGATACCGCTGACGCCCAGAAGTGCCACGAGCACCCAGCCAAAAAGGCTTGGCGGGTTGAAGTAAGCAAGTCTCGCTAAATCCGCCCCGCTGAAAAGTCCTAAAATTTTAACCTCGCTACCTTCAAGCGCCCAGCCCGCAGCCATCATCATCGCGCTTAGAAAGGTGGCTGACGAGACGAAAACCAGCACGATGAGGTTGGTGGCGTAGTGTTTGCGA
>CAJPSJ010000233.1 GCA_905373295.1 uncultured Campylobacter sp.
CCCCTTACCAACCCCCACCCGCGCGACGCTAGAAGTGCGAGCTACGCTCGCGTTATTTAAACTGCGGCTTACGCTACATATTTGAAATTTTAAATTCTACGTAAAATTTAAAACCGCGAGCCGCAACCTGTACGCAAACGAGTGTAAATTTAGCCGCGTCGCGCGCAGCATTGGTGCAAACACAGAGTAAATTTTACAATCTCGGCTAAATTCAAGAGCAAATTTTGCAAGCGCAGGCAAATTTCACAAGCCCGAGCAAAATTCTACAAAATCTCCCTGAAATCATACCCTGCGTTTTTGAGTGCCCAGGCGATGTCCTCTTGATGAGCCTTGCCCTTGGTCTCAAGCGTGATCGTGATCTGCGCGTCGCCGTATTCGATATTGGTCGAAAAGCGGTCGTAGTCGATCTTGACGATGTTTGCGTTGGCGCGGCGCAAAATTTCTGTAAGCCCCGTGAGCGCGCCCGGCTTATCGACGAGCGTGACGTTGATCGTCATCTTGCGATGCGATTTTATGAGACCCTTTTCGATGATGATGTTTAGCATCTGCACGTCGATGTTGCCGCCGCTTAGGATAATGCCGATCTTTGCGCCGGCGGGGAATTGGAATTTCGCGTTCATCAGCGCCGCTACGCCTGCCGCGCCCGCGCCTTCGACGATGATTTTTTGCTGCTCGAGCAGATAGAGTATCGCGCTTGCGATCTCCTCGTCATCGACCTGCACGAACTCATCGACGCACTCGATGATCGTGCTAAGCGTGATCTCGCTAGTATCTCGCACGGCGATGCCGTCGGCGATGGTGCGGACGGATTTGGAATTTAGCGGCTTTTTCGCGACGAAGCTATCGTGCATCGCGGGCGCGCCCTTGGCGGCTACGGCGATGATTTTGATGTCAGGGTTAATCTGCTTGGCGCAGCTGCAAACCCCCGTCGCAAGCCCGCCGCCGCCTACTGGAACGACGATGTATTCAAGATCTGCGACCTCTTCGATCATCTCAAGCGCGATCGTGCCCTGACCTGCTTGGACGAACTCGTCGTTGAAGGGATGCACGAACGTCAGATTGTGCTCCTTCGCGTATTCCAGCGCAAACGCATACGCCTCGTCGAAGTTGTCGCCCTGCAAAATGATCTCTGCGCCCAGAGCCTTCGTGCCACTTACCTTAAGTAGCGGCGTGGCTTCAGGCATTACGATCACGGCATGCACGCCGAATTTTTGCGCACTCATCGCTACGCCCTGGGCGTGGTTGCCCGCACTTGCGGCTATTACTCCATGTGCCCGCTCCTCATCCGTAAGATGCGCGATTTTATTGTAAGCGCCGCGAATCTTATACGCGCCGGTGCGCTGCAAATTCTCGCTTTTGAGATACACTTCCGCGCCGTAAATTCTACTTAGCTTCGGCGCCAAAGCAAAGGGCGTTTTATAGACGAAATCGTTTATCGTGCGCTTTGCTTGGATGATTTTATTTAGATCAACCATCTACTTCCTTTCGTAATTTTAAATTTTGTTATTATACATATTTTTAGGCGAAATTTTCCCGCGCGCAGCCTAAATCCGCAGCTTCGGTTTTAGCTCCGCTTAACTCCTGCGCCGCAGCAGCACGCCGCATTCGATATGGCTCGTATGCGCGAACTGATCGAAGATCGCAAACCTGCGCACCTCATGCGTAGCGCAAAGCGAGCGTAAATTTTCACAAAGCGTCTGCGGGTTACAGGAGATGTAGATCAAATTTTGAAAATTTTTTATAAACCCCAGTACGCTAGGCTCCAGCCCCGCGCGCGGCGGATCGATCAAGACATGCGAAAAATCGTAGCCGAAAATATCGATCCCCTTTAGCCGCTCAAACTCGCGCTTGCGCGCAAACGCACTCATCAGCTCATCCGCGCTAAGGCGGACAAATTGCGCATTGCAAACGCCGTTGAGCTCGCAGTTTATGCGCGCATTCGCGATTGAGCTTTTTGAAATTTCGCTCGCCAGCACGCGGTTAAATTTAGCTGCAAGCGGGATTGTGAAGTTGCCGTGCCCGCAGTACAGCTCCAGCAGATCGCGCACGTCAGAGCTTTCTTGGCGCACGGCATATTGTTCGCGGCTCGAATTTTGCTCGGCTGAATTTTGCGCGATGAGTTTTTCGCAGGCTGAATTTTGCAAGCTTTGCTTTTCGCAATCCAAATTTTGCGCAGCGGAATTTTGCACTTCCAAATCCCTGCGAGCGAAATTATCATCCGCAGAGCTTTCGTCTGCGAACGCACAGTTAAATTTCACGGAATTTTCGCCGCTAAATCTCGCTTGCGCAGAATTTGATGGAGTAGAATTTCGGCAAGCGGCATCCAATTCGGTAGAATTTTCAGAAGCGAAATTTCGATCCATAGAATTTTGCGTAGCAGACTGCTCACAGCCCAAATTTTGCGCAGCGGAATTCTCCGCTATGGAATTCTTTGCAACGAAATTCTGCGCGGCGCACACCTCGCTCGCGCCGTCTTTGCCGAAGTCCACACAGCTTCTCGCCCAGGCGATCATCTTTTCGTTCACGCCGCGGTTTGGCTGGATGAAGGCGTTTTCGCCGAAGCGAAATTTATAAACTCGCCCGTCCACGCAAAGCTCGTCCGTGAGGCTTAGCTCGCCGCTTAGCAGCTTCTGTCCGCGCGCGCGAGCCATGACCCTGATGCCAAGCTTGTCCGCCAGCTCGCAAATCGCCTCCTGCTCGCGCTCGCCCAGGCGCTTGTGATAAAGCAGCGTCGCTAAAATCCCGCTGGCGCATGAGATGAACTCGACGCCAAAGAGCTTCTCTTTTAAAATTTTGCTCCACCTAAGCGCCTCTAGCAGCCGTGGCATTAAATTTGCGATAGGAAGCGCTACCTTGGGGCATTCGTTAATTAAAATTTTCTTGCTATGTGCGCCGCCCATCGTGTAAGCAAGATCAAATGCGCTATGCCAAATATCGTGCCAGATGCCAAATTCCGCCCTGATACGATAATTTTGCGGTTGCGAGGCAAAAAACTCAAACTCGCCGTCGAAAAATTCTCTAAGCTTATCGGCGATCAGACGCTTTTTATATGAAATTTGATCCTCATAGGGCTCACCGAGCGTGCAGCTGCCGCAACTACCGAAGCTTTCGCAATTCATACATCCACTCTTTTACCCACCACGCGCAGTAAAAGAATGATAGCCGCGATACCTAAGACCAGACATCCCCACACGCTAAGCCCAAAGCCCGCAGGCAGGTAGCCGCAAACAATACTGATGCCACAAACGACCAGCGCATAGGTCATCTGCGTGCTTACGTGCTCGATGTGATCGCAGCCCGCGCCCATCGAAGAGAGGATCGTCGTATCCGAAATCGGCGAGCAGTGATCGCCAAAGATCGCTCCGGTGAGTACTGCGCTGATATTTACGCACATGAAAACGTGAAATTCC
>CAJPSJ010000234.1 GCA_905373295.1 uncultured Campylobacter sp.
ATAAAATGACGAGGGAAGAGGTTGCGAAGAAAGAGTCAGGCAACGTATATAAAAGTCTTTTGTCAAATTAAGCTATTATAAATTTATATCTATTTTTAAAAAGGTGCTTGAAATAATGGAAAATTATAATAAACAAAAAGGCAGAGATTACGATAAAGAGCCGATAATAGTAAAAAATTATGAGAGACTGCTAATATCTACAATTACATTTTTATACGCGCCTATGATTTTGGGCGGGTATATTCTAAGCATATGGGATTTAATTTTTTCAAAACACCATATATCGATGATGGAAATAGGCTCTAGCGTTATATTTGGAATTTTTATAGCGATAGCATTGAGACTTATTTATAGCTGCTGTGTAAGCAATAATAATCGCAAAATCTACTTTATGAATAATTCTATAGATTTTTATAATAACGGCGAGCCTGAGAGAAGAACAAATAACCTTCATTTAAATGATGTGATAGGCAGACCATTTTGGGGATATTGCAACGATGATAAAGTTCGTCGCTTCATTTATAATATTATTATAATTTTTTCTATTGCAGCCCTATCGTTTCTATCATCACAAATTTTATTATTCTTCATTTTTTCAATACTTTCTGCAATCTTTTTGAAAATATTTTTTCACTTTTTAATTGTAGGCAATTTTAAGAATTTTTCATTCTTTACTGCAATCGTAGTGGATTATCCGTATTATGAGCAGGAAAATACTTATTATTTAAGCTCTATTTTATCGGCAAAAAATTATTTAGTTTGCGTATATGATACAGAAAGGCCAAACGAAATAAAAGAATGGTTTTTAGTTCGAAAAAATATCAATATTGATAAAATAGAAAAATATTATCTTAGCTAGGAGTTGGTTGTGAATAACAAGGTAGAAGAGCTAAGGCTAGGATTGGGGCTTGATAGGGTGTGTGAAAGATTTTTGCCGAATGAGAGTTATATAAAATTTAGATCTATTTTTTAAAAGGTGCTTGAAATAATGGAAAATTATAATGAACAAAAAGCCAGGGATTACGACAAAGATCCGATAATAATAAAAGACTATGCTTATTACGACTATATGAAATACTCCACGATTGCTACGCTTATAGGATGTTTATTTTTCATCTCGGTCGTTACCGTAGTAAACCCCATTGAGCCCAAAAATTTTAGACTACTCCCTTTCGCTTTGGTAATGTTTTTTATCAGGCGAAAGCAACAAAAGGGCGTCTATTTCGTATTTAACGATTCGGATATTAAATATTACAAAGAAGATAAAGCTTATAAATCTTTGAAGCTTGAACAAATCGGCGCCGTTGCGATCAGTTTTGATCCGCGCTGGGACCGGCGGCAGAGGATAAGCATACCTGAAATGATGTTTTTGTCGCTTTGGCCTTTGGGTGCATACGTTATGCGCGGAATGCATGCAATGATCGCGCTAATTTCGATGATAGCAATTAGCCTATTCGGAGCGGGTATATTGATGCATCTTAAAAATGGCAGTTTCAGATGCCTAGGCGTCTATGACCGGCTTGTGATATACGGCGAAACGGGCGATCTTAGAATTATAAATGTTTTGATTTATAGCGAAAAAGAGTATCTGGAATTAAGAGAGTATTTTATGCGCAAAACGCATATAGATTTAGATACCGTCCCACGCACCTTGTCGGTATTTAGCAAAAAGGTAAAATTTAGAAAATTTAAATTTTAACGTTCCGCTTGAAATTTTGTCTTTAAATTTACGCGCTAATCATCGCTGCCTTCATATACGCCGAGCTCTACGAGATTGCCATCAGGATCGCGCAGATAGATACTTTGCATAGCGCCGCGCGCACCCATTCGAGGCACGATGCCAAGCTCTATTTGCGCCCCTTTGCTTTCAAGCTCCTTTTTGAGCTGCTGTGCGCTTTGATCTTCGCAGATTAGGCAAAAGTCCGCCGATCCCGCGCTAGGACGCGCCGCGAACGGCGCAAACTCGCTCGCGCGGGTGTGGATATTGATCTTTGAGGAGCCGAAACGCAGGCTGTGTTTGCCGCCCTCGCGAACATGCTCTAAGCCCAAAAACCCCTTCGTAAAATTCCACGCATTTTTGCAGATCGTCCGTAACTAGGACGAAGTGATCGATCTTCGTGATTTTCATTTCATCTCCTTGCGCGCTCGCAAGTCGCAAAATTTTTACGCCTCGCGGTGTAATTTTGGAATTTTACCGCGAAATTTTGTGACAAAATTCCAAATGCTCGTAGCGCGAAATCAAAATTTCGCAGCGACAATTTTACGCACGGAAAATTCTGCGTCGGTAATTTTAAAATTTAGCCTAAGTAAAATGAGGAGCGAGCAAAATCTGACTTTAGTAAAATTTAGCTCGACGAAATTTCGTATAGTTGGCGCCGCAAATTCTAATCTCGCGATTTCAAAACTAGCGATTTTAAAATTCTCTTGCCTACCTCGACGCCCGGCTGATCGTAAGTGCTGACGCCCAGTATCGCTCCAGTAGCGCTGGTTAGCAGCTCGAAGTAGTAAAATAGCTCGCCCACGCTCTGTTCACAAAGCCGCGAAACCTCGATTAGATCGACGCTGATGCCCTCGTTTAGCACGGCTTGCAGCGTAGCATCGCACTGAAGATTTAGCACCTCATCCAGTCGCATGCCGTTTACGAAGTCGCAGCCCTCAAGACCTTGCAGACTGATACCAGGTACCACGTCCGTAGTGCCGTTGTCCGTGAGCTTTAAGAAGGTCACGGTCTTATCCTTTACGCCGTCCATTATGAGCTGAAGGAAGCTGTGCTGATCGCGTGAGCCTACAAGCCCCACAGGAGTAAGCCCCTCGCGGCTAAAGCCGATCTTTTTACCTAGGCTTTCCGCCCAGAGCTGCACATACCACTCGCCAAATGCGCGCAGCGCGTCGCCATAGCTAAAAAGGATGTTGATTTTCGCACTTTTGTGCGTGGCGTAGTGATGGGCTTTTCGTAAAATTTTATTCTCCGCGATTTTAGCGGGATCGCCTGCTAAAATTTCATCCAGATACCGCTCTTTTGCGGCGGCAGCTCCGCGTAGCATCGCGCTTGCATCAAGGCCTAGCCCAACTGCGGGCACTAGCCCTACTGCACTTAACACGCTAAAACGACCGCCTACGTTAGCAGGCATATTTATCACGCAGGCGCCGTGCTCACGCGCGAAGATATCCAGCGGCGAGCCTGCATCGGTGATGAAGATGAAATTACGCGCCAGGCTTTTTAGATCGCGCACGCCGAAGCGATCCAAAACTACTTTAAAAAGCGAGATCGTCTCGATCGTACCGCCCGATTTGGAGGATACTATGAAGATAGTGCGAGCAAAATTTAACCCTTCAAGCGCGCGGTTTACGCTGTGCCCGTCGAGATTATCCAAAATTTCAAAGCGCAAATTCTTTCTTACGCGCGG
>CAJPSJ010000235.1 GCA_905373295.1 uncultured Campylobacter sp.
GCGAGCGGCGGGATGTTTGCGGGCTTTAAAGACGCGAGCTCGTACGAAGCCGTAAAGGCGCAAATCGTGGATCTAATCGAGAAAAAAACTCAAATTTCAAAGGAAGAAGATGAAAAATAATGACGAAAAAATCGCCGAGCAGGACCTCATCTACGAGATTAATATCCTGCTTGACGCGATGCTGCTTTATGCGGGCATCAAGCGCGAGCGGCTCGCCGATGCGGCGCAACTATATATCGAAAATATCGACACGGTGCTTGCGAACTCTGACGCTAGCGGCGCGGACGAGGTGATCGCCGTGGTCGAGTTTTTACGCGGCAAACACGCGGAGTTATTTGAAAATAAGGGCTAGCTCGCGAAATTTTAAGCGAAATTTTGCGAGATAAAATTTTACGAAGTGCAAACTATGCGGAGTAAAATTTCATTTAGCGCGGAAATTTATGGAGCGATAAATCCGCGAGATAAAATTTTGCTAAATAGAATTTCAAAACGCAAAATACGGAATTTTGCGGACTTAGGCTTAAAATTTTAAAATTTAGCAAGTAGGCTTTGCAAATAAAATTTTAAGGCATGATGGCTGTAGAATTTTGTTTTAAAATTTTATGCCGTCAAACAAGAGCAAAATTTCAAGGCTTAGAATTTACGCTAAGAAATTCCGCGCAATAGCAAATTTAAAATTTTAAGTGCATTTTGCAGCACGGGATTTTGCAAAAAATTTTAGACAACGCGGGGCAGCTCTGCGTAAAATTTTAATCTAGACTTCGCGCGGAATTTCAAAAACTCCGCGCGGAATTTTGTGCTTAACTAAGGTGCAAAATTCAAATATAAAGGCTAAATCTTTGCTTGCCAGTGCGGTGCTAAGAGTGCGCTGATTGCGGAATTTTAAATTTAAAAGCACGATTCTGCCGTCTAAGATCAAAGAAATGGCATAGAGTCTAAGCTTGCTGAAATGACAAAGCTCGCTTTGAAAGAAAAAGAGAATTTTATCTGCAAAAGCGCAAAGATAGCATTTTAAGATATTTTTGTTATTTCTAAGCAAAAAAGATCCGCGCCAGAGGCTTTTAAGCAAGCGCGCTTGATAAAATATTATCGCTAGATATGGCGCAGGTGCAAGTAGGTACGCCCGAATGCGGCGAAATTAAAACGGACGCGGCGCTCTATCATCGCAAAGCCAGGCATTGTAAAATAAAAAGCTTGGGCAGGGCGCTAAGAAGTAAAATGTCGCGAAATAAGACATTTGCAGAGCAAGGTGCCTATAAGATGAAGCGTCGTAAAATAGAATAGAAAGCAACGTGTCGATAAAATAGACACCGCGAATCAGAATTTCGTAGCAGTAACGCAGGACGCGATTAAATTTTAAGCCGGCGGCGCGCTAAATTTTGAAATTTTATGAATTTAAAACTTTATGAAAGGATAGAAATGAAAAAGATTTTTTTGTTTGCATGTCTCATGCTTTTGGGCTCGCAGCTTTTCTGCGACGATAAGGTATATCGCCTAAGACTTGCTAGTACGTGGGAGGCGACTACGCCCGTTTTGGGCGCTGCCGCCGAGGATTTTAAAAACTATGCCGAAAGCCTTAGTGGCGGCAGGCTTCAGATCCGCATCGATACGCCGAGCAAGCACAAGGCAAGCTTTGGCGTATTCGACTTCGTCAAAAGCGGTCAATACGATCTAGGATATACTTCGCTTTATTATTATAAAGGCAAAGACGCCAAAACTATGCTCTGGACGGCGGTGCCTTTCGGTATGACTACTGATGAGCAGCACGCGTGGTATTATTATGGTGGTGGGCGAGAGCTTAATGATAAGATGTTTGCACAATACGGCATGAAGACCTTTTTGATGGGATCTACCGGCATGCAAATGGGCGGCTGGTTTAAAAAAGAGATCAACTCAGTCGCAGATTTGCAAGGGCTTAAATTCCGCATACCGGGGCTAGGCGGAGAGGTGATGAGCAAGCTGGGCGCTACTATAAACACGGTGCCTACGGGCGAGCTATTTATGGCGTTAGAGATGGGTACGATCGATGCAGTCGAGTGGGTAAGCCCTGTCTATGATATGCCACTTGGATTTCACAAAGTGGCTAAATACTACTACACAGGCTGGCAAGAGCCTATGGGAGACTGCCAGCTGCTGGTAAATCAAAAGGCGCTAGAGAAGCTGCCTGCGGATCTTCAAGCGATCTTAGAGGCTGCAGCAAGACTTGCCGGAGAGAACTTCCAAAATAAGGGCTTTTACGAAAACGCTCGCATTTGGGCGGAGCTAAAAGCGCAGTTTCCGGATGTGCAGGTGCGCGACTTCCCTGCGGACGTGATAGCCGCGCTTAAAAAAGCAACGAATGAAATCTTAGACGAGGAAACGGCGAAAGATCCGATGTTTAAAGAGATCCTAGACAGCCAGCGCGCATTTTTGAAAATCGGCAGAGAATGGAATAAAATAAGCACCGTAGCCTACATAAATAACGTAAGTGGCATCGCGGGCGAAAGCATAGCAAATCCAATCTCCGCAAGCCCTAGCGGTACGACAAGCCCAGATTCTGCAAGCAGCGAAAATCACGGCGCTGCGAGAGATTCTAACGCGACGGACGGCAAAAATTTAGGAGCGACAAAATAAAACAGCGGGTGCTGCGAGCGATAAAAATTAAGACGCGACGAACAGATCTGGCGCAATAAGTAGCTCAGGTGCGATAAGCGGCAGGAATTTTAACTACTTTTGCATAAAGTAGATGGAATTCTGCCGCAGCAGCTTTGGCGCAATAGCTTCAATGCCGGAGCCTAGTTCATAAATATCGTCCGCAAGCAGGCAGCAGCTTTGGCGCAATAGCTTTAACATCGCAAGCAGCGCGATCTAGCGCAGCAAAGGGCTCCCGCGTGAAATAGAACGCCAAAAACACGCGATAAAACAAAATTCTAAAAATTGCGAATTCCAAGGGCGACGGAATTCGGAATTTTAAATCTAAAATTTTAAAATCAAAATTTATTGATTTCAGACGAAGCGCGAAACTACTCCGACTAAGCCATAGACCGGCATTTGCGACCATTAAGATTAAAAGCCGCGCCTAGCGCTTTAAAAGCCCATGAGCCTTTTGCATTTATCTATTAAAATCACAAAAATTGCATTTGCGTTATTAAAATTATGGCATTTCTTGGCAATATAGGCTAATTCGCATAAAATCAGCCTGCACGCGTTAAAATTTAATCAATAATGTAATTTGGCAAGATTTGTCGCGATAAAATAGCCTTATTATCATGCTTATCTTTAAAATTTACTCCATTGCGCCGCTCTAATTAAGGCTAATTTATTAGGATTTGATAAATCGCGAATGCCCAGTCTCTGCCGCCACATCTATTAACGCAATAGCAGATAAATTTCA
>CAJPSJ010000236.1 GCA_905373295.1 uncultured Campylobacter sp.
TCTGCTTATCTTCGCTTAAATTTGAAAATTTTATATATTTTAGCTTTTGCGATCGCGTCGTTATTTGCAGTTAGCGCCGATGACGTGCGCAACTGGGATCAGATCGGTCAGTATAACCGTATCTGCCAAGAAAGCGTGCGAAATTTATTCATTGAAGAACAAAGCGAGGCACTTGCAAATATGTATGCTAAAGCGTGCCTCAAGATGGATAAAGTAAATGAGCTCGTCGTGCCTACGGTGATGCTTTATAAGACAAAAGAGGCTCGCGAGAATGCTTCTCTTTATTCGACCATAATTTTTCAAAAAAAGATGCTTTATTTGGCGCTTTGCGACGGTGTAGACATAAGCTATATAAGAACGCCTAAAATTAATTATATTTTGTCTGAAATTTTTGATAAATTTACGGAGAGAGCATACGTAAAAAAGAGTGATACGTATGTCTTTACCCTAGAAAACGGCGAGCGTGCCGAGCTTTTTATCAAAGAAGAGGAAGAGGTAAAAAAGATGGTAATTGCAATTTATGCTGGCGATAAGCTTAGCTCGATTAAAATTTATTGGTGATTGCGATGACGAAGATTGAAGAGCAGATTGTTGCGATTTTAATAAGAAACAATATCCTTACTAGCACCGTTGTTCCGGAAATTAAAGATAAGATGGATATCGGCTTGACGCTAGGCGAGGTTTTAGTCGGAGATAACTATCTAAGCCAGGATGATTTTTGCTCGATTTTAGTTGAGTTATACAAGCGTCGTCAGATAGAATTTGACGATATAAGCGAAAAATTTTCGATGGATCCGAAGGAATTTTTGCAAATTCTAGCTAAAAAGATGAACCTGTCGTATATGAATTTAGACGACATCGACATAGACTTTAGGCTATCGGAACGCACTCCTACCGCACAGCTTAAAAGATACGGCGTGATACCGGTTAAAGCGGATGATCTGAATATTTACGTTGCTTTTTCTGATCCGTTTAATCTTGAGTCGCAAGATAAAGCGCAGGCTATGTTTAGCAAGCAGCTGCTTAAAATCGTAGTAGCCGATCCAAATCAAGTAAATAAATATCTATCTAAGCTTGAGCTTTCAGAGAGCATTAAAGGGCTCGTAGCAGAGATCCGCAAAGAGCTCGCCAACACTGGCGGTAGCGGAAGCAGCGATGATACCTCGGCGATTTTGAAGCTCATTGAGATGATAATCAGCCAGTCTATTAAGATGCGCGGTAGCGATATTCACATCGAGCCTACCGAGAATAACTGCGTCGTGCGTACCAGAATCGACGGAATGCTCGCTGAAATTTTTATCTTTGATAAAGATATCTATCCGCCGCTAGTAAGCCGATTGAAGCTACTTTCGAATATGGATATCGCCGAGCGCCGCAAGCCGCAAGACGGCAGGTTTAGTATGAAAATTTCAGGTCGCGAATATGACTTTCGTATCTCGACGCTGCCTATTATCAACGGCGAATCTACCGTTATGCGTATCCTCGATAAATCCAAGGTTATCATCAGCCTCGAAAAACTAGGCATGCACCCTGATAGCTTTAAGAAATTTAATAACGCTATGAAGGCTCCATATGGTATTATCTTGGTTACCGGACCTACGGGAAGCGGTAAGTCTACGACGCTATATGCAGCGCTAAACGATATTAAAAATATCGATACTAAGGTTATTACCGTAGAAGATCCAGTCGAGTATCAAGTAAATTTAATCCAACAAGTCCAAGTTAACGAAAAAGCGGGTCTTACCTTCGCTTCAGCACTGCGCTCGATTTTAAGACAAGACCCCGACATCATAATGATCGGTGAGATCCGAGATCAAGAGACCCTTAGAATCGCGATCCAGGCCGCTCTTACTGGACACTTGGTTTTCTCGACCCTACACACCAACGACGCCGTTAGTGCGATCCCGCGAATAGTGGATATGGGTATAGAGGCCTACCTCATAAGTGGTGCGCTCATTGCAGTAGAGGCACAGCGTCTCGTGCGAAAGCTTTGCCCGCACTGCAAGCAGCCTACGAATCTGCCTAAATCGATGCTTGATCAGCTGAAGGAATTTTTGCCTGAAAAATACACATTTTTCAAGGCCGTAGGTTGCGATCAATGCGGTCAGACGGGCTACATGGGGCGTGAGATGATTAGTGAAATTTTACCTATTACCGATAAAATGCAGAGCTTGATCGCTAACGGCGGCTCAAAGGACGATATGAGAGCCTTGGCGAAGGAGGAGGGTTTTATAGATATGTTTGAAGATGGTGTTATACGTGCTGCGCGCGGAGTAACTAGTATAGAAGAAATTTATAGGGTGGCTAAACAATGAAAAAGCAATTAGAAGTTGAATACAACGCCAAGGGCGCAAGAAGGAAGATGTTTTTGCAAGCTAGCGATAAGGTGCAAGCAAACAACCTCATGAAGCAGCGCGTAGGCGGGACGATCGTAAAAAGAGGTGAAACCCAGGTCGTAGCCAATACGGGCGGCGATTTTAAGGCGCAGGTTTCGCGTATGCTAGGTGGAAGTGGAAGAGTTAGAACGCTGCCGTTAGTAGCGTCGATCCGCCAGCTTTCGGTTATGACAAATGCGGGAATTTCAATCCACGACTCGATCAAAGAGGTCGCAAGGGCGGCAGAGGATAAGACGCTAAAAGAAATTTTCAGCGCGATGAATGATGACCTTAACGCAGGTCTTAGCTTGACAGAGTCTACGGAGAAATTTAGAGGACAGCTCGGTGATGTCGTCGTTGCGATGGTAAGTCTGGGCGAAGCAACCGGTAATATGGCAGAGTCTCTAGCCAAGCTTGCCGCTATGCTTCAAGAGCTTTGGGAGAACCAGCGTAAATTTAAAAAGGCGATGCGTTATCCGATGATCCTTATGATCGTTATGGCGATTGCGTTTTCGGTTTTGATGATGTATGTTGTGCCGAAATTCCGCGAGATTTTTGAGGATTTGGGCGCGGATTTGCCACTACCTACTAGAATTCTACTTGGTATCGAAAGCACTCTTAATAATTATGGAATTTTTGTTTTAGCGGGCATCATAGGCACTATCATAGCTCTTAGATGGGCATATCGCAATAACCCTGAGTTTAAAAAGGGTTTTGACAAGACGATTTTGAAGGTCTATCTATTCGGTAAGATCATATTTTTCTCGACGATGTCGCGATTTATGCTTATTTTTACAGAGCTTGTGCGAGCGGGTATTCCTATCGCAGATGCACTAGATACATCTGTTTTAATGGTGGATAATCATACTTTAAAAGAGAAGCTCTCTACCGTTAAAATTGCCGTGCAGCAGGGCGTGAGCCTAACAGAGGCGTTTAACAATACAGGGCTTTATGAGAGTATGCTTATTCAGA
>CAJPSJ010000237.1 GCA_905373295.1 uncultured Campylobacter sp.
GACGCGCTCGTCGCTAAGGCTGATGCGCTCGTCCACCTCGACCTGCTTAAGCGCGGCGTTAAGCATCCGCAGGCTGTCTCTGCGGAAGTGATCGCCGCTCTTCATCGCTGTTTTAATGTCTTCTAAAATTTGCTCTCGCACATTCATTTTTCGCTCCTTGAGGTTAAAATTTCGGCGGTAATTGTAGCAAATTTAAAATTTGGCTCGGGTAAATTTAAGAGGATGAAATTTTAAAATTTTAAAGATTGATCGCGATTTGCGGCCAAATTTAAAGCTTGCGCGGGTATCGTCCGCGGCAAAAGGCTCGCGCAGCTCCCCTTTGCAGCAAAAAGCTCACGCAAAAAAGGCTCGCGCGAAGCCGAGTAAAATTTAAAAGCCCCACAAGAACATAAAATTCCTGCGAGGCAAAGCAAGTGATAAAGCCCGAGAAGGCTCTATTTAGCGCGTGAGAATATCATTCGCACGATTTGAAGCAAGAAGCACACGCTTCCTACCAAAAAGATCGTATCGCCGATGATGCGCGCCCAGCGAAGCCCGTAGAGGCTGTCTTTTTGCAAGAATTCCGCGCTTCTTGCATACCACATACCAACATCGATCGCCGCAAACGCCTGCAAAATTCCGACAGGCAGAAGCGAAATCAGCACCATTAGAAGCAGACCCGCGTTAAGAGCCCAAAAGCCGATCTTCATCAGCGTATCGTCAAAGTTTTTGTCTTTGTAAATATACAGCGCCACGAGCCACACGAAACCGAGCGCCAAAAAGCCGTATACGCCAAATAGCGCCGTATGGGCGTGCACCGCGGTGGTGTTTAAGCCCTGGATGTAAAATAGCGCGAGCGGCGGGTTGATCAAAAAGCCGAAAACGCCCGCGCCTAGCATATTCCAAAACGCCACTGCGATGAAGCAGTAAAGCGGCCATTTTAGACGCTTAGCCCAATCCTGCGCAAATTGAAGTTTGTAATAGTGAAACGCCTCCGAACCCAAAAGCACCAAAGGCACGACCTCAAGCGCCGAGAAGCTCGCACCCACAGCCATTATCGGCGTAGTGGTGCCCGCAAAATAGAGGTGGTGGAAAGTGCCCGGAATTCCGCCTATTAGGAAAATCGACGCGCTAGCAATCGAGGTATAGGTGGCAAATTTCTTGCTAACGAGGCCCAAGGACGCGAACACGAACGCCAAAGACGCCGTCGCGAAAACCTCGAAAAATCCCTCGACCCAAAGGTGCACGACCCACCAGCGCCAATACTCCATCACAGGGATCGGCGAGCGTTGTCCGTAAAATAGTCCCGCGCCGTAAAAAAGCCCCACGGCGATAACCGAAGCGGTAAAGATCGCTAATAAATTCTTATCGCCCTCGGCTCTAAAGCCTGCGATAAAGCCGCGAAGTACGAGCACCATCCAGATCACAAGGCCCACGAACAGTATCAGCTGCCAAATTCTACCGAGGTCTAAATACTCGTATCCTTGATGTCCAATCCAGAAGCTGCTGCTTGGATCCATCTTGCCCGCAATCGCCATGTATTCGCCGGCGAAGCTGCCGACGACCAAGAAAAGAAGCGCGTAGAAAAGCACGTCCACGCCGAGCTTTTGAAATTTAGGATCTTTGCCGCCGTTGATGATCGGAGCTAGAAACAATCCCGCCGCCAAAAAGCCGGTAGCGATCCAGAAAATGGACGCCTGCACGTGCCAGGTGCGAGCTAGCGAGTAAGGGATATATTGCGAAATATCAAGCCCGAAAAAGGACTGACCCTCGATCGTATAGTGCGCAACAAAGCCGCCGATGAAGGCTTGAAATGCAAACAACGCAATCGCTACGAAAAGGTACTTGCCAAGCGCCTTTTGCGACGGCGTAAGCGCTAAAGCGGCGATCGGATCGGCATTTAGCTTTGCAGGAGCCTCGAAATCCTCGTCCTTTTTGCCGTAGAAATTTCCAAACCACACCAGAAGACCGATGCCGGTAAGCAAAATAACGAGGCTTGCGATCGTCCAAACGACGTTTTCCGTGGTAGGGACATTGTCTATTAGCGGCTCGTGCGGCCAGTTATTGGTATAAGTCGCCTCTCCGCTCGGACGATCCGTAGAAACCGCCCATGCAGTCCAAAAGATGAAATCCACGAGCTCGGCGCGGTGTTGCTCGTTTGCGAGCGTGTTTTCCTTCATCGCGTAATCCTCGCGAAGCTTTTTAAAGCGCGGATCGTTTCCGAAAACGCCCATGTACTCGTCTTTTACGACCGCCATAGCCTTCAAGCGATCATCGCTTAGCTTAACGGTGCCGTCTTTTACGGTGTTGGTGCGGTACTCGGCCTTGGTAAGCGCCTTGATCTGCGCCTTTTGCTCGTCATTTAAGGCGTCAAATTTCACGCCGAAACGCTCCTGTGCCTTGATATCCATAAACGCGACCAGCTCCTTATGCAGCCAATCCGCGCTCCAATCAGGCGCCTGATACGCTCCGTGACCCCAGATAGAGCCCACCTGCATACCGCCGATGCTCTGCCAGGCCTCCTGCCCGCGGTAAATGCGCTCGGTGCTGATTAGCTCAGCTCCGCTAGCATCGGTAAATTTTACCACCGGCGGAGACTGCCTATACACCTCGCCGCCGTAAAAACCCAAGAAACTAAAGCCCACGATGAGTACCGCTACAAGCGCCATCCAGAGCTTCTTATACTCTGCCATTTTCACTCCTTAAACTGAAATTAGGAGAGAATTCTACCTATTTAAATTTCGATAAGCATTGAGGCTCGTCAATAAAAAGATAAAATTTATCTGCTTAAGCTGGAATTTATTAAAATATACTGGAATAAAGGGTTTTAGAAAATTTTATATAAAATTTATATCTATAAATCTATCCCTGATCTCAATATTATCAAGATTTAGATTTAGTTTGTCTTTTAAATACTTTTTCAAATTTACTCGTTCATACTCACTTAACATAGTTAGCGGAATGGCAAAATAATTACTATGAGTACTATCTAATAAAATTAGAATATTTAAATTTATGCTATCTATTCTTCTTAAAATTTTAAGTACACCAAAGCAAAGAAGATTTATCGGATGCAAAGCGTACGATAAAATTAGCAAGAGAAATTTTTTAAACCTAGTTATATTGGCATTGTATTTGCACGCGTCTTCAATCACGAGTCCAGAAAATTTATAAATAGCGATTTTATCAAAATTAGAAGTCTTTACGCTTTTATGTACCAAATATACATCGTTATAATTTTTGCATAAAGAATTATATTCTATTCTATCGGAATACAAATTTAAAAATTTATGTTTATTAATAAATAAAATTCCCACCAAAAAAGTAACAGC
>CAJPSJ010000238.1 GCA_905373295.1 uncultured Campylobacter sp.
GCAGCCGCCTTGGATCACGAAATTTGGAATTACGCGGTGAAAATTTAGCCCCTTGTAAAACCCGCTGCGAGCAAGGCTGGCGAAATTCGTAACCGCCTGCGGGGCTTCGTCACCGAAAAGCTCCAGCTTCATATCGCCCTTTTCGGTTTTGATAACGGCGTATTTATCGCGCGCCAAAGCCTCTGCGTCAATGTCGTAAATTTTTAAGCTTTCCATTTTTTCTCCTATGCGATGTTGGTGTAAACTGCCTGAACGTCGTCGTCGTCCTCTAGCCGCTCGAGCAGCGCGTCTATGTCGCTAAGCTGCTCCTCGTTAAATTCGTGCTTTTCGTTGGCGACGAATTTTAAGCTTGCGCTGATGATCTCAAGCCCAATCTTTTCGATACCTTCGTTTAGAGTGCCGAAGCTTTCGTATTCGCCGTAGATTAGAAGCGTCTTTTCGAGCTCGCCCTTGTCGTTTTCAAACTCGTTGATCTCAAGCTCACTAAGACCGAAGTCGATGAGCTCAAGCTCAAGCTCCTCGATGTCGCGGCTCGGCAGCTTGGTCTCAAAAACGGCCTTGTGCGAAAACATAAATTTCAAACTGCCGCTCGGCAAAAACTCGCCCTTGGCTTTGTTTAAAATCGACTTAACGTTTGCGACGGTGCGGGTCGGGTTATCTGTGGCGCATTCGATTATTAAAAGTGCGCCGTGGGGCGCCTTGCCGTCGTAAAAGATCGTTTTGATATCGGCGCTATCCTTGCCGCTTGCGCGCTTGATAGCGGCGTCGATGTTGTCTTTGGGCATATTTTGCGCCTTTGCCGTGGCGATCGCGGCGCGCAGTTTGGAGTTCATCAGCGGATCTTCGCCGCCCTCTTTCGCCGCCATCGTTATGGCCTTGCCCAGTTTTGGGAAAAGTTTGCTCATCTTCCCCCATCTAGCTTCTTTTGAAGCGCGTCTGTATTCAAAAGCTCGTCCCATAAAATTCCTTAAAGCTTAAATTTAAAACGGGTGATTATAACGAAAAACCCTTAAATTTCAGGAGCGGGCGTTGAAATAATATTTATTAAAAAGTAGTATAAGTTTTGAAATTTTAATCCAAAGGAGAGGCTCATGGCTTTGAAAGAAAACGTAAAATTTAAGGCGCAAAATATCCACTGCGAAAACTGCGCGAGGACTATCAAAAACGCGCTTAAGGACGATTTCGGCGAGATCGAGGTGGACGTAGCAAGCGGAGTGGTGAGTTTAAGCTTAGATCCGCGCGACGAGGCTAAATTTAAAGAGGAGATGGACGATTTGGGCTTTAGCGTCGCAGAAAAGCTAGCCTAAAAACTAACGCAATGTCAAGTAAAATCACTCTAAATATCGTCGGGATGAGCTGCGTGAACTGCTCCAATGCGATCGAGCGGGTAAGTCGCAAGATCGAAGGGGTGCAGGAGGCGCACGTAAATTTCGCAAACGGCAGCGGCGAGTTCGTACTTGCTGATCCGGCGCTTGAGGAGACGCTAAAAGCCAAGATCAAAAAGCTGGGCTACGACATCGCCGTGGATTACGAGGATTTGGAGCGCAAAAAGCGGAGTAATCTCAAAGCGGCGCTATTTAGGCTAATCCTCGCTCTCATTTTAGCTGCGGCGGTAATGGCGGTGGAGATGAGCGGGTTTTTAGGCTTCGTTCCAAAGGCTCTACTTTGCGCGGCGATGGCGTGCGTGAGCCTATTTTACTGCGGCAAGAACTTCTTTTATCACGCTTACGGCTCGCTGAAAAACAGAAGCTTTGATATGAACGTGCTCGTGGCGATGGGAAGCTTTTTTGCGTTTGCCTATTCGCTAACGGCCGCGGCGTGGGTCTATACGCACGGCGCGCAGAATGAATTTACCAATCTTTATTTCTCCTCCGCCTCGATGATAATCGCCTTTATTTCGCTCGGCAAATACCTTGAAGAGCGCAGCAAGATGAAGGCGAACGACTACATCAAGGGGCTAATCGATCTAAGCCCCAAAACCGCGCTTTTGATCAAAGACGACGGCACGATAGCCGAAGTGCGCGCAGAAGCGCTAAAGCCGGGCGATAAAGTGCTCGTAAAAAACGGCTCGCGCATCCCTTGCGACGGACTTATCGTAGAAGGCGGCGCGCAGATCGACGCTTCGCTCATCAGCGGCGAGAGCTTGGCGGTTTATAAAAGCGTAGGCGATGAGGTAAACGCAGGCTGCGTCAGCACCGACGGCGTCATCTATGTGAAAGTGACGAAATTCCCGCATCAAACGCTGCTTGCCGAGATTAAAAATCTGCTGAACGAGGCGGGCAACAAAAAGATGCCGATCGCGCGCTTTGCGGATAAAATTTCAAATATCTTCGTGCCCGCGGTGATTTTGATTGCGCTTGTTAGCTTTATAGCGTGGATGGCGCTTGACGGACGGCTATCATATGCCGCATCCGCCGCTATCTGCGTGCTTATCATCTCATGCCCGTGCGCGCTAGGTCTTGCGACGCCGATTGCGATTGTTTGCGCGATTTCAAACGCCGCAAAGGCTGGAATTTTAATCAAAAATCCTGAAATTCTAGAAATTTTAAAGGACGCGGACGTCGCGGTTTTCGATAAAACCGGCACGCTTAGCAAGGGCGAAATTTCGGTAAGCTTCAGCGATCTGAGCGCCCAGGATCTCTACGCTCTGGCAAGCGCGCAAAAACTTAGCGAGCATCCGATCTCAAAGGCGATCGTAAAATTTGCCGAGCTGAAATTCGGCGAAATTTCTAAATTTAACGGCGAGTTTGAAAGTATCGCGGGCAAGGGGATCGTCGCTAAAAATCCCACCGGCGAAATCCTTTGCGGCAGTGCGGGCTTTTTGCGCGAGCGCGGCGTGGATGCCGGCGTCGAAGTAGAAGCGGAGGAGCTTTTAGACAAGGGCTTCGGCGTCGTTTACTGCGCGATAGGCGGCTCGTACGCGGGCTTCATTGCATTTAGCGACGAGATCAGAGCCGAAGCGCGCAGCGTCATTCAGACGCTGCAAAAAAGAGGCATAAAAACCGTCATGCTAACGGGCGATAACGCCAAAACGGCAAATTTCGTCGCTCGCAACCTCGGCATCGACGAGGTGAGAAGCGGAGTGCTTCCAAGCGGCAAATATGAGTTCATCAAATCCCTGACGGACGAAGGCAAGCGGGTGCTTTTCGTGGGCGACGGCGTCAATGACGCACCGAGCTTAAAAGCCGCCAGTATCGGCATCGCGATGAACGGCGGTAGCGACGTAGCCAAGGGCGCGGGCGACGCGATCTTTATAAAAAACGACCTTGCAAGCGTGCTATATCTATTCCGCCTA
>CAJPSJ010000239.1 GCA_905373295.1 uncultured Campylobacter sp.
CTAAATCCCTAGTCCAGCCTATTTCTAAAAAGCGACGCGGCCAGCGCCATCGTGCCCGCGCCGATCAGCAGCAGCGGCACGATGAGATGCCACAGCTCGCTCAGGCCCGCGCCCTCCAGATAGATCCGCCACATGCAGTTGTTAGCATAATACATCGGATCGAGGTGCGCGATATAGTAAAACCACAGCGGCATCGCGTCCGCAGGCGTTATCAGCCCGCTTATCATAATGCACGGCAGCAGGAACAAAAACGAGCTCACGACCGATTGTAGCGAGGTTTTGCAGACGGTCGAGATCACGAGGCCGATGCCTACGTTGCAGGCGCTAAAGATCGCGATGATCGCAAAAAGATCCGCAAAGCGCCCGCGAAACGGAATTTCGAAGTAAAATACGCAGATCAAAAACAGCGCGAGCCCCTGCGCGATCGCGATCAGCACGGGCGGCACGGCTTTGCCGATCAGCATCTCAAGCGGGTTTGCGGGCGTCATCAGCATCATATCGAAGCTCCCCTCCTCGCGCTCGCGGGAGACGCTAAACGCCGATAGCATCAGCACCTGAATCATCGAAAGCCCCAAAATCATCCCCGTCATGATCGTGTAGCGCGTGATCGTGTTTTCGTTAAAAACATAGCGCGGATTTATGCTGATTAAATTAACAAAATGCTGAGTATTGTACTCCTGCACTATGGCCTGCACGAAGCCGATGACGGTGTTTGCCAAGGTCGTATTGCGCGAATCCGCGATGATCAAAAGCTCGTGCGTGTCCTTAAAATCGCCGCCGAAATAGATCCCGATGATCGCCTCGCCCTCGCTTACGGCGCGGCGCAGGCAGGTTAGGTCTTTGCAGCCAAGTTCGGTCTTAAACATCGGCGTAGCGGCGATGCTCTGTACCAGCGCAGCGGACGTCGCATCGCGGGCATCGTCCAAAATCGCGTAGCGCACCTGCTCGGGGGTGAAATTCGCGCCGTAGCCGAATATGATCGCCTGCACCAGCACCGGCACGATCAGCACCATCCGCGTGCCCTTGTCGCGAAACATCGCCAAAAATTCCTTTTTTATCAGCGCGCGAATTCGAAGCAGTGATTTTTGCAGAGCGTTCATTGCGCGCCCCTTTTAAATTTAGCGGCACCTTTAAATTTAACGCCATTTTCAAATTTAGCGGCGCGGGCGGGCGAAACGGAATTTAAAGCGAAATTTAAACGCACTGCGGGCGTCGATTTAAATTTGCGCAGCGGCAAGGAGATGAAATTTAAAAGCGTGCCCGTGAGGTCAAATTTGCTAAAATTTTCCGCGCGCCCTACTTCGTAGCCGTACCGTGCAGCTGCGCTACGAAGTCGCACTATGCGGCGGCGCATAGAATTCAAATATCCGCCCGCATGATTAAACTTAACCGCACGCCGTTTTTCTATCGCGTCGTGCGTATGCTGCGAAGTAAGCCGTACCGCGCGCCCTATTTCGGCTTTATCTGCGCTCGGCAAAGTACGACGCGGAGCACGTAGCGGCTCGCAAATAAGCTTTAAAATTCTCAATCCACGCTGCGATATAAAATTTTGCGCTATGTCCGCAAAAGGTGCTGAAACGCGCGTAAATTTTAAAATTCTAAACCGATTGCACGGCATAGGCGCAAATTTTAAAAATTCCGCCGCTTGCTTTTGCGGCTCGAAGCGGCTTTTTAAGCTCTCTGCGGCGCTAAATTTTAAAATTTCAGATTCACGCTCCGACGCCGCTTGCAAACCGAAGCGCCTAGCGCCGATAAATTTTAAAATTTCAAGCCCGCGCTCCGCTCGCTTGCAAAAAAATTCTAAAAATTTCATCGCGTCCTCTCTTTTGGCGGCGTGAAATTCCGCCATCGATGCCTTGGGCGAAAACGAAACGTTAATTGCGTCGATTTTTGTGGCACGAAATTTCTCCGCGCAAGCGTAAAGCAAAAATAAAAATTTCATCGCGCCCCCCTTTTTACGCTAAGCACGCACAAGCCGAAAAACAAAACCGCTCCGAGCGCCTGAATGGCGAGGTTTACCCACAGCGTCGCGCTCTGTCCGCCCGAGAGGAAGCAGATGCGAAAGGACTCGACCGCGTATGTGGGCGGCAGCAGGTGCCCGATGAAGTTGACCGCCGCGGGCAGTCCGCGCAGATCGAATATCATGCCGCTAAGCAGCGTCACGGGTAGATAGCCGATGACGATGGCGTATTCCTGCGCTAGGAATTGATTTTTGCAGATCGCCGAGATCAGCATGCCTAGGCAGGTCATCTCCAGTACGAAGACGCAAAGCGTCGCCAGCAGCATCGCCACGCTGCCGCGGATCGGGATGCCCAAAAGCACCTGCCCGTAAACGAGCGTCATCGCGCCGCCCAAAAGCGCTAGGAAATAATACGCGCCGACCTTGGCGGTGACGATCTCAAGCGCACTTGCATTGGAGTTGTAAAGCGAGGCGATCGTGCCGCGGTCCCATTCGCGCGAGATCACGACCGCGACCATGAATAGGCAGATGAGCCCCAAAATCCCCACGTACTCGGCAGATACGAGATACCACGTCGATTCGTTGGCTTCGTTGAACCAGCTGCGATAATTCACGCTGATGGGCCTTGCAGCGGCGTTTAAATTTGCGTTTAAAAAGCCGTAATCTTGCGCCAAAACCTGCTCGATTACGCCTGCTACGTAAACATAGCTAAGAAGCGCAAGCTGCGACTGCGTGGCGTTTTGGATAAGAAAAATTTCGGCGCCGTCTTTGTCTGAGTTGCTCGCGTTGCCTGGACCATTTGAGCCGCCGCCTACGCTACTTGAGCCACCGCCGTTATTTGCAGCGCCACTCGCGCCGCCAGCGCCGTTAGCGTAAGGGCTTGCATTGACGCCGCCGCTCGCATTTTGGAGATCGTCTGCTCCGCCCATGAGTCCCGTATTCGTATCGCCTGCGCCGTCGATTAAATTTACGCTGCCTTGATTTGCGCCCATATCGCTCGCGCTGCTACCGGAATTTGCGCTCACAGCGCCCGTATCGTTACTGCGAGAATTTGCGCCGGCGAAATTCGCAGTCACGCCCATACTGCCGCCGCTAGAATTTACAGTCGCGCTGTTAGAATTTGCGCTGTCGTCGCCAAAAGAGTACGCGTTACCGCCTGCGCCGTTGCTGTATGAACCCTCGCCGCTTGCGCCGGTGCCGCCTGCGGAGGTGTTTATGCCGCTCTCCGTGCTAGCGCCCGCGCCTCTGTCCTCAAGCGGACGGACATTTGCGCCGCCGCTCGTATTTTGGAGATCGCTTGCGCCGCC